>DASWGF010000084.1:0-9600 GCA_036393875.1 Candidatus Dormiibacterota bacterium | reverse complement strand
CTGATCGAGAACGAGGCGATCGCGTTCATGCTCGCCGACATGGCCACCGAGATCGAGGCGACGCGTGCGCTCATCTGGCGAGCGCTGTGGGAGGGCCGCAACGGCGGTGAGTTCAAGAGGGCCGAGGGCTCGATGGCGAAGCTGAAGGCCGGCGAGGTGGCGGTCAAAGTCACCGAGCAGGCGATCCAGATCTGTGGCGGCTACGGATACATCCGGGACTTCCCGGTCGAGAAGTGGCACCGGGACGCCAAGATCTACACGCTGTTCGAGGGCACGAGCGAGATCCAGCGGCTCGTGATCTCGAAGGCGCTCGCGCGCGACTAGCGTGAGTAGAAGCGCTGCGGCGCGAGGAGCCTCAGCCGGCGCAGTCGACCCACGCGAAGCCCGACGCCTGCAGCGGCGTGCGCGCCTGACCCAGGCCGCGCTGGCGATGTTCGCGGCGCGCGGTTATCACGAGACCTCGGTCGACGACATCGTCGCCCGCGCGCGCATGTCCAAGTCCGCCTTTTACGAACAGTTCGATTCCAAGGAGCAGTGCTTTCGCGAGGTCCTGGCGCAGGAGGGCGGCGAGCTCATCCACGCGGTCATCGCCGCCGCGTCCGGCGGGCACGACCATCGCGATCGGATGCGCCGGGGGATCCGCGCCTTCGTGGTCGCTTGCTACCAGCGCTCGGCGGTCGCGCGGATGATGCTGGTCGAGTCCGTGGGACTCAGCGCGAGCGTGGAGGAGGTCCGGCATCAGCTGGAGGGGCGCTTCGCGCATATGGTCGCGGAGGAGGTGCGCAGCGCGCTGCTCGACGATGAGTTCTACGCCAACCAGGATCCTGTGGTCTTCGGCCGGTCTGTGGTCGGGGCGGTCAACGACGCCGTGAGCTACTTCCTGACCCATCCTGGCGCCGACGCGGAGTCGCTCGCCGACAGCCTCTGCCGGATCTTCGCCCCGTAGCCTTGCCTCCCCAGTACGTGGGGAGGTCGGCCCGCGCGCGCAGCGCGCCGGCCGGGTGGGGAGACTCGGCAGCCCAGGGATGGGGGAGAGCGTAATGTGCGCGCGACGCGCGAGCCTGGCGGCGGCCCGCACGTTAACACAGCGGCTTGCATATCGAACGCCTGTTCGGCTACAATTATCGCAAACATGCGTACGCTCAGCACCCAGGTCAAGCTGCGCCGCCTGATCCGATCGACGTCGGAGGCGTTCTCGCGCCTGCGCTGGGAGCCGGCCGAACGCCGCGTGGTCGGTTCGATCGTCGAACGCCTGCTGGAGCTCGCGGCTGAGGTTCGGGACTCCTGGGCCCAGGACGCCGTGTCCGGGCGTCCTGAAGAGGCCCTGAGCGTCTTCGTGTCCGAATCGCTGCGGACAGCCGAGCTGGCGATCGCCGGCATCGCGCAGGACGGCTCGGACCTCGAGCTGCTGCGCCAGGATTTCGAGCGGGCCGCGGTGCCGCTGGAAGTGTTCTTGCGCGGCCTGGAAGCTGAACCGGCCCTGCAGCGCTCCGCCTAACAGAGCAGGCCGCCAAGCGTGGGCAGATTATCGTCAGCACTGGATATGAGCGGTTAAAGGGCTATTATCAATATCATCTAGCCGGGGTGAGCCGACCTTCCGGCTAGGTCAGAACCACCCTCGCCCCATCCCCTTCGATCCCAGTGCCATGACCAGCTGTTCGCGAGTGATCCTGCCCTCGGCGACGACCGCGCCATCGATGAGAACCACGGGCACGCGGAAGTCGTAAAGCCGGTGCAGCTCATCGTCGGCGTCGACGTCGGCCAGGTCGGGTTGGATGCCCAGCTCCTGAAGCAGTCGCAAGGCGTCCTCGCAAAGGTGGCACCCCTGCCTCGTCACGAGGATGACCATCACAGCGACCCGGTCGTGGGGCTTTTCTGTGCTCATGGACCCGAGGCCATTATCTAGGCCGGCAGGCGCAGGGTCTCCCCCACCACGATCACGGGGCCGGCAAGATTGTTCAAGCGCTCGATCTCGTCGATGCGGGCGCGAGGGTCGTCGCCCGGATAGCGCTCCGCCGCGATCGTCCAGAGCGTGTCGCCAGGCTGCACCACCACCGTCGCCGCCGCCTCGCCGCCTTGGGCCACCCGGCTGAGGGCGACCATCACGGCCAGGGCCGCCACCAGCACGAGCGCCCACCGGTACAGCTGCCGAAGCGCCCGCTCCGAGGCGACTGTGCTGGACGGCCGGGCGGTGGACCTGGTAGCGTACATCTGTTCGAGCCAACAATAACGAACGGGCGTTCGGCTGTCAAGGCACCGAACAAAGGTTTGCATCGAGGCGCCCCAGGTGATAGCATGGGCATCAACGTCCCGCCCACGCCCTGAAAAACGACTTCCTGGAGAACGAAATTGACCGAACAGCTGACCGAACGGCAGACCAAGATCCTCGACTACATCCGCTTCGTCACCAAGACTCGCAACTACCCACCCAGCGTTCGCGAGATCGGCGAGGCGGTTGGCCTGAGCTCGAGCTCGACAGTCCACAACCACCTGAATCAGCTCGAGCGGCGCGGCTTGATCCGCCGGGACCCCAGCAAGTCCCGCACCGTCCAGCTCGTGCAGGACGCCGAGTTCGACAACCAGCGGCGCAACGCCATCTCCGTGCCGGTAGTCGGCAACGTCGCCGCCGGAGCGCCCATCCTCGCCGAGCAGAACATCGAAGACCACATCCTGCTGTCGAAGGACCTCGCGCAGGAAGGTTTCTTCCTGCTCCGCGTGCGCGGCGAGAGCATGATCAACGCCGGTATCTACGACGGCGATCTCGTCCTCGTGCGGCCTCAGCAGGAGGCGCCCAACGGATCGATCGTGGTCGCCATGGTCGATGGGGATGCCACCGTCAAGCGCTTCGAGCGCGGCAACGGCCACGTCAAGCTGATCGCAGAGAACCCCGCCTACGAGCCGATCGTGAGCAGCAATGTAAGCCTGGTCGGTGTCGTACGTGGAGTGATCAGGCTCTTCCGATAACTGTCTTGTAGGACTCGAATCTGCGCGCCGCGTGGCGGGCGACCCAGCCCCACGCCCGCGTTCCGCCTTCGACGTATTCGGTCTTCTCGACGCCGCCGATCCGGCGCAGCTCGGCCAGCACGCCCTCGCGTCCATAAGGCACCAGGATCTCGAGCTCGACGACGTCGCCGCGGCTGGCTTGGTCGACCGCCCCGAGCAAATTGGGCAAGCCGGCCTTGTTGATCGCGGAGATAGCCACCGCGCCGGGGTAGCGGGCCGTAAGTGCAGCGACGGCGCGCCGGCGGGCGGCGGGACCGAGCAGGTCGACCTTGTTGAGCGCCACGACGCGCGGCTTGTCGGCGGCTCCCAGGTCGGCCAGGACCTTCTCCACCGTCTCCGCCTGCTCTGCCACCGCGGGCGAGCTCAGATCCAGGACCTGGAGTATCACGTCAGCCTCCGTGACCTCTTCCAGCGTGGCGCGGAATGCCGCGACGAGGTCGGTGGGCAGCTTCTGAATGAAGCCCACGGTGTCAGTCAGCAGCAAGCCTCTGCCGGTCGGCAGGTCGACTCGCCGTGTGGTGGGGTCCAGGGTCGCGAACAAACGGTGTTCCGCATGCACATGCGCGCCGGTCAGCGCGTTGATGAGCGTCGACTTGCCGGCGTTCGTATATCCGACGATCGCCGCCGTCTCCAGCTCGGCCCGCCGGCGACCGGTTCGCTGCTGGTGGCGCTGCGAACGCACCTGCTCGATCTCGCGCTCGAGGTCGCGCATGCGCTTGCGGATGCGCCGTCGCTCGACCTCGATCTGCTGCTCTCCGAAACCGCCCCGCGCCCCCACCCCGCCTCGCCGGCCTCCGACCTGGCGGTCGTAGGCGTACGCGCCGATCAGTCGCGGCAACAGGTGGTGCAGCCGCGCGGCCTCGACCTGCAGCCGGCCCTCGTGCGTACGCGCGTGTTGGGCGAAGATCTCGAGAATGACTTCTGTGCGGTCGAGCACGCGGATCTTGAGCTCGAGCTCCAGGTTGCGCTGCTGCCGCGGACTCAGGTCGTCGTTGCAGATGACAAGATCGAATGCGCCCTCGAGCTTGAGCTCGCGGAGCTCATTCAGCTTGCCCATCCCGATGAAATGTGCGGGATCGACTCCTGAGCGCCGCTGGACGTCGGTGCCGACGACTTCGGCGCCGGCGGTCCGCGTGAGATCGGCAAGCTCGGCCATCTGTTCACGAACCAGCTCGGGGGTCGTTCCCGGCAGCATCAGCCCGACCAGGTATGCCCGCTCGCGCGGCGGCCTCGTGATCAGAGCTTGAGCCGCCTCAAGCGAGCCATCGCTTCCTCCAGGCGAGCGTCGGGAGCGGTAACCGAAAGCCGGAAGTAGCCCTCGCCGTGAGCGCCGAAGCCGACGCCCGGTGTGATGTTCACGCCCACCTCGTCCAGGACATGGCTCGCGAATCGGATCGAGTCATAACCTGACGGTACCGGAGCCCATACGTAAAAGGTCGCGCGTGGAGGCTTGATCGTCCACCCGAGGCTGTTCAGGGTCTCCGCGACCAGCCGATGGCGCCGTGCGTAGACCTCGCAGGCGGCCCGCGTTTCGTCCTCTCCCCCATGCAGGGCCTCGATCGCAGCCCACTGGACGGCCTGAAAGATGCCGGAGTCGATGTTGGTCTTCAACTGCCCGATCAAGGCCACCAGGTCGGCCCGCCCGGTCACCCAGCCGATGCGCCAGCCGGTCATGTTGTAGGTCTTCGACAGCGAGTGGAACTCGAGGCCGACCTCCTTGGCGCCATCGATCTCGAAGAGGCTGAGCGGCCTGTAGCCGTCGAACGCGATCTCTGAATACGGAGCGTCGTGGCACAGCACGATGCCGTGGCGCCGGCAGAAATCGACCGCACGCTCGAGGAACGCGCGATCGGCCACTGCCCCGGTGGGATTGTTGGGGTAGTTCAGCCACATCAGACGCGCGCGCTCCGCTACCGCGTCGGGGATGGCATCGAGGTCGGGCAGCCAGTGGTTCTGGGGCGTGAGCGGCATGACGTACGGCTCGCCGCCTGCCATGAGCGCTCCCGTGACGTACACGGTGTAGCCCGGGTCAGGCGCAAGGACGATATCGCCTGGATCGACAAGCGCGAGCGGCACGTGGCTGATCCCGTCCTTCGAACCAAGCGTCGGCAGAATCTCGGAGGCCGGGTCCAGCGTGACGCGGAACCGCTCGCGGTACCAATTCGCGATCGCCTCGCGCAGCTCGGCGAGTCCGAAATAGGACGGATAGCGATGGTTGGCGGGGTCGGCCGCGGCCTCCTGCAGGACGCTGACGATCCGCTTCGGAGTCGGCAGGTCGGGATCGCCGATGCCGAGCGAAATCACATCCACACCCGCCCTCTTCTTCTCCTGCACCTTGCGGTCGATCTCCGCGAACAGGTAGGGCGGGATCAGCCCCAGGCGCTGAGCGCCGGCGCTGGTCGTTCCTTTCAAGACGGCTCCTCCACGTAGTTGAGGATAGCGGTCGTCGGATCGGGGTCGATGCCGAACCATCGGATGCGCGAATCTCGCCGCCACCACCGCAGCTGGCGGCGCGCATAGCGCCGGTTCGATCGGGCCATCGCGAGGGGAAGTTCCGCGAGTGTCAGCTCGCCACGGATGTGCGCAAGCGCTTCTGCGTAGCCGATCCCGGTCATGACGTAGGCCGTTGGTGGAACCCCGGCGTCGAGGGCCGCCTGTGTCTCCGCCACCAGCCCGCGCTCGACCTGAGCCATGCTGCGCTCGTCAAGACGGCGGTCGACGACCTCGAGCTCGGCCACCAACCCGATGCGCACCGGTTCCCACGCGGGCGGTGTTCGCCGGCGCAAGCGCCGCAGTGGCGGTCCGGCCGCCTCGAGGATTTCGATGGCGCGCACCACGCGGACGGGATTCCGCAGGTCGACGCCAGGGTCAGGGTCCAGCGCCAGGAGTCGCCCGCTCAATGTGGCGACGTCGAGGCGAGCAAGCTCGGTGCGCAGCTCTTGGTTCGGCGGCACGCCGGTGAGGCTGAACCCGTCGCAGAGGGCGTCGACGTAGAGCATGGTCCCGCCCTCGATGATGGGCATACGCCCGCGGGCGGCGATATCGTCGATGGCCGCGCGAGCGCCCGCCACGTATTCAGCGGCATTGAAGCCCGCCGCGGGATCCAGGAAATCGATCATGTGGTACCGGACGCGCAACTGGTGGTCGAGGCTCGGCTTGTTGGTGGCGATGTCCAGCCGTTGGTAGACCTGGCGCGAGTCCGCGACCACGATCTCGCCGCCGGTCTTCAGCGCCAGCTCGAACGCCACCGCTGACTTGCCGATGCCGGTCGGCCCGACGATGACCGGAACGCGAGGGGCCCGAATCAGTAGTTTCTTCGGAAGTGGCGCGTGAGCTCTTGCCACTCGACCACCAGGCGCGTCGGCCGCCCGTGCGGGCACGTGATCGACTCCTCGGCCGTTTCGAGGTCAGCCAGCAGCCTTCGCTGCTCGGCGACATCGAGGACGTCGCCAAAACGGACCGCCGAATGGCATGCGAGCGCGGCCGCCGCCTTGTGCAGCGCTTGATCGCCGCGCGTCTCGCTCAAAGCGGCGAGGGTTTCCTGCACAGCCGCGGTGGCGCGGCCCGCGGGCATCTCCACCGGCACCGCGGTGATGCGCAGGCTGCGCGGGCCAAACTCCTCGTACTCGAGGCCGAGCGCCGCCAGGTCGGCGCGGTGATCGGCAGCGGCTGCAATCAACGATGGCTCGACATCAACCGCCTGGGGCATCAGGAGCGGCTGGCTGGCGCCCAGCCCCGTGCGCAGCCGTTCCAGCAGCCGGTTGTACAGCACCCGTTCGTGGGCGGCATGCTGGTCGACGAGGACCAGGCCCTGCGGCCCTTCAGCGACCAGGTAGCCGGGGCCGACCTGGCCGACCGGGCGGAGCACGCCGGCCGCGGCTGGGCTGGGCATGTCTTGCTCCAACGCCACCAGGGTCGAGCCGTGGACCATGAACTGAGGCGCCGACGCCCGCGCGGCGGCGACTGCCGATTCCGGTTGGGACATCTGGTAGCGAACCGGCTCGCTGGCTCCAAGTGCCGACCGAACCGCTCGCTGCAGCGCGGTGAAGACTGCTCCTTCATCGCGGAATCTGACCTCACGCTTGGCCGGATGCACGTTGACGTCCACAAGCGCCGCGTCGATTCCGATGTCAATGGCCGCGATCGGATGCCGGCCGCGCTCGAGGCGGCCCTGGTAGCACTCCTCCAACGCGTACAGGAGAGGACGCGACGTGATCGGCCTGCCGTTCACCGCCAGGACGAGCCCATCCCGACTGCCCCGGCTGAGCCGAGGTTGAGACACCATTCCGGTTACCAGCGGCAAACCCACGATGTCCAGCATCTCCGCCGCGACCGCCGCGCCGTGCACCGACGCGAATGCGCGGCGCCGGTCACCATCACCTGAGCTGCTGACGGCGGCGCGACCATCGACCGTGAGCTGGCATCGCACGTGAGGGTGTAGCAGCGCGAACGCGGTCACAACATCCTTGATGGCGGCGACCTCCGTGGCATCCGACTTCAAGAACTTGAGCCGTGCCGGCACGTTCGCGAACAGATCCCGCACCTCGATCGTGACCCCGGTCAGCAGCGGCCCGGCGCCCTGCTCGACCACCTGACCCGCCGTGATGTGAATGTGCGCGCCGGCGCTCGAGCATTCGACGTCCGCGACCGCGGCGATGCTCGCGAGCGCCTCGCCTCGAAAGCCAAGGGTGCTGATGGCTTCGAGGTCCGACAGTGCGGTGACCTTGCTCGTCGCGTGGCGCACGAATGCAAGCGGCAGCTCGTTTGCGGAGATTCCGCATCCGTCGTCGCTGACGCGAATCGACGTCCGGCCCGCTCCGCGCACGTCGACACTGATGCGACGCGCGTCGGCGTCGAGGGCGTTCTCGACGAGCTCCTTCACAACCGAAGCAGGCCGCTCGACCACCTCTCCGGCGGCGATCGCATCGGCCACTTCGGGTGCAAGGACGCGAATCTCTGTCATCTGTCGAGTCTGGACCGAAGCTCGTAGAGCTTCTGCAGGGCTTCGAGGGGGCTGAGCGTGTCGGGCTCGATCTCCTCGAGCTCCTTGCGCAGCGGGTCCGGCGCCATCTCCATCGGCAGGCCGAGCTGCTGCTCGGGCGGCTCCAACGGACGCTGGCGCTCAAGCTCCGCCAGCACCTGGCGGGCGCGCGCGATGACTCCCGAGGGCAGCCCGGCCAGCGCCGCCACGTGGATGCCGTAAGACCGGTCCGCCCCACCGGGCACGACGCGGTGCAGGAAGCGCACCGTCTCGCCCTCCTCCAACACCTCGACCCGCTCGTTGCGAACGCGCGGCAGCCGCTCCGCCAGCGCAGTCAGCTCGTGGTAGTGCGTTGCGAAGAGGGTCCGGCAGCCGAGGCGCGGCGAGTCGTGCAGGTGCTCGACGACCGCCTGGGCAATCGAAACACCGTCATATGTCGAAGTCCCCCTCCCCACCTCGTCGAGGATCACGAGCGACGAACGCGTCGCGTGGTTGAGGATGTTCGCGGTCTCGGTCATCTCCACCATGAACGTGGACATGCCGGCGGTGATGTCGTCATGCGCTCCGACGCGTGTGAAGATGCGATCGACGAGACCGATGACCGCCGCGTCGGCGGGCACGAAGCTTCCGCATTGGGCCAGCAGCACAATCACAGCCGCCTGTCGGAGGAACGTCGACTTGCCTGCCATGTTCGGCCCTGTGAGGATGGTTATCTGTTGGCCGTCGGGATCCAGCTCCAGATCGTTGGCGACAAAGGCCCCGTCAGCGAGATGGCGCTCGACCAGCGGATGGCGCCCGCCCTTGATGCTGAGGATGAGGCCCGCATTGACGGTCGGCCGGAGCCAGCGCTCGCGTGCGGCCGCCACGGCGAGGCTACCGAGTGCATCGATGCTCCCGATCGCGTGCGCGGTCGCCCTGAGGACCGGCGCCGACTCGGCGACCTTGCCGCCCAGCTCGCGGAGGATCTCGACCTCCCTCGCTGCGATGCGTTCTTCCGCGCTGAGGACGACCGCTTCTTTTTCTTTGAGCTCCGGCGTCAGGTAACGCTCGGCGCCAGTCAGCGTCTGCTTTCGGACATAGTCGGTCGGGACGGCGACCGCGTTGGCGTTGCTGATCTCGATGTAGTACCCGAACACCTTGTTGAATCCGACCTTCAGCGATCGGATGCCGGTCCGCAGGCGCTCGGAGGATTCGAGGGCGGCGATCCACTCGCGCGCGCTCTGCGACGCGTCGGTGATCCCGTCGAGCTCGGAGTCATAACCGCGCCGGATGGCGCCGCCGTCGCGCGCGTGTACGGGCGGGTCCTCGATGAGCGCACGCATCAGCTCTGATGCGAGGTCCGGCGCAGCCGTCATCTGCGCGGCCAGCTCGCGGATCGCGAGCGCTTCGCACGCGGCGGCGGCATCGTGTACCGCTGGGATCCCGTCCAGGGAGCGGCGCAGGGCGACCAGGTCGCGAGCCCCCGCCCGGCCCTGGGCGGCGCGCGACACGAGGCGCTCGAGGTCTCCCACGTCTTTGAGCGCTGTCGCCAGGCGGTCCTGAAGGGTCGGGGCGGCGACCAGCTCATCGACCGCGCTGAGCCGCAGCTCGATCGACTCGGCGTCTCGCAGCGGGGC
>DASWGF010000083.1:0-7405 GCA_036393875.1 Candidatus Dormiibacterota bacterium | reverse complement strand
GTGCGAGGCGATGTTCATGAATTCGGTCTTGGCCTTTTCGAGGTCGCGGATGCGCGCACTGAGGGCCGCCTGATCCAAGCCCACAGTGATGCTGCCGGCGTACTGACGCAGCCTGATCACCTCGTCGTCGCCGAAGATGGGCGTAAAGGCGCCAGCGACGACGACCATCGAGCCTCGACCCTCCTGCATCTCGAGCGGAATCACCAGCGTCGGCGACCCGCGTGGCGGAGACCGGACCTCGCCGGCCTGGGGGCTGGCCGCCGCTCGAGCGGCAACTGCTTTGGCCTCCTCCTCACTCAATCCGCTGTAGGTGAGGATGGACGAGTCCGAGTCGATGATGAGAGCGCCCTTACCGCCCACCAGTCGCATCGCCCATTCAAGGGCGCGCCCGGCCTGGGTGACGCGATCGGGGCTGAACGTCAAGAGGCTGTGCAATCCCTGGCGCAGCTCCTCCTCCTCAGGCTGGCTCCACAAGCGCCGCAGCCAGGCCGGTGGGTAGAAGCTGATGAAGAGCATCGGCACGATGGCGAGCGCCACGAAATTGAGCACAAGCTGCGCAGCGTCATTGCTGACGAGCGAGCCGCCCAGCGTCCCGAACATGATCACGGCGACCAGGCCCGCGTAACCGAGGCTGAGCGCTCGCATGCGCGCTCCTTCGACGGCCGGCCGGCCACGCGACGCGAGCCAGAGCGTGACGATCGGCTCCCCGACGCAAATGCCCCAGGCGGCGAGAATCGCGGCGAGCGCAATCGTCTGCAGCGCGCCATGGGACGCCTGGGCATCGGTTGGGAGCTGGACGAAGATGGCAAGGGCGGCCACCAACACGATCACGACACCCACGACGCGACGGGCATTCCCACCCAGCGGGATGAACGAGTCGCGGAACATGAGCAGCGCCCAGCCAGAGAGGAGGAAGAGAAGGATCGCCACATCGATCAGCAGGCGCCCGTACGGCCCCGATTCCGAAAGGCTGGGAGCGATCAGAACCAGTAACGTGAGGGACCCGAAAGCCAGGGCGAGGTAGCCGCGGCGGCGCTCCCGGTGGCTGAGCCAATCGGCCAGCATCGCGACGGTAAGGAGCACGAACGCGACCTCGATCGTCAGCGGCATGACGGCAAGGACGACAGACAACTCGCCGAGATTCTAGACGCGACGACATTTCGACGACAAGAGGAAAAGGAAATGAAATGGATTACCCGCAAGAACGCCAGCGTCGACCGGATCGCTTGCCCGTGGCTGATCAAGCGCTTCATCGACCCGGAAGCCGAGTTCCTGTACGTGGCCGCGCCGGACGTGGCGGCCGTGGCGAAGCGTGAAGGAGCCGTGCCCTACGACGTGGCCGGCGTGGAGCTGGGACACGTCGACGGCCGGTGCAGCTTCGAGTCGATCATCGTCAAGTACCGGCTGAAGGACCCGGCGCTCGACCGGCTGGCCTTGATCGTCCACGGGGCCGATGTGGCCGCCGACCTCGACGTGACGCCTGAGGCCGCCGGCCTGAAAGCGATCGCCCACGGCTTTGCGATCGTCCATGGCGAAGAGGACCACCGAAAGATCGAGCTGGAAAGCCCGCTCTACGACGCGCTGTACGCCTGGTGCCAGCACCAGGCGGCCCGCCTCGACAAGGCCGGCTGACCACCTTTTTCAACTGAGGGCTGTCAAGTCCATGCGGCGTCGCGATAATCACAAGCGGTGCCGGCAGAAACGGGGGCTTCGCGGGTTATCCGGAGGAGGGCCGCAGTGCGTCGTGTGACTTCGTCGACGATCGTGGCCGTGACGATTGCTTTGGTGGCGACCCTGACGCCAGGGGTGCCCGCGTTCGCGATCGGTAGCCCGCCAGGGGGCTTCGTCATCCCCATGGGCTCGACCGCGAGCTTCACCAATGTCGAGTTCGGCGCTTGCAACAGCCTCACGTGGGGCTACCAGCTCAACGCGGGTCCAAATCAGAATCAGTTCACATTCGGCGGCGGCTGCGTGACGGGAACCGGACCGAACGTGACGATCGGGCCTTTCGCCACGCCCATGGCACTCCGCGTGTTCATGACCGACAACCACTGCGTGTTCACTTACTACTCAGATGGCACACCGGTCGACCACGTGATCGTTTCGGGGTCTAACCCATACTCCTTGAGGTTCGCGGACAGCGGCGGTTTCTGCGAGAACAAGACGAACACATTGAACACGTTCAGCGGATTCAATTTCCATGTGGACCTCGCGATCTCCGACCGGGCGATCGCTGCCAGCGGTACGAATATCTCCGCCTCCGAAGGCAAGCCTTTCACGGGCACGGTGGCGAGCTTCACCGATCCTGACACCAATGCCACGGCGGCCGATTACTCGGCCATGGTCAGCTGGGGCGACGGCAGCAGCTCGGCCGGGACCATCACGGGCGGCACCGGCACCTTCTCTGTGGCCGGCAGCCACACCTACGCCGAGGAGGGCGCGCGGCAGGTCGCGGCGACCATCACGGATGCGGACAGACCCTCTAACGCCGCAACCACGCAGTCCACGGCCACCATTGCCGATGCTGCGCTGACCGCCGTCCCGGCATGCTCAGCCACCACCACGCAGTCCTACAACGGTCCGACGGCCACTTTCACGGACGCGGCCAGCCCGTCCGGAACCCTGTCCGACTTCTCGGCGACGATCAATTGGGGCGATAACTCCAGCTCGACCGGTGTTGTCGCCGTCACCGCCGGTGGCGCATACATGGTCAGCGGCGCGCACACATATGCCACGACCGGCATCTTCACCATCACGACCACCATCCATGACGTGGGCGGCAGCACGGCGACCAGCTCCTGCAACACCGTCGGGTTCGCCTTTGCGCCCGGTGGGGGCAGCTTCGTCATCGGCGACAAGAACGCTGCCACCGGTAGCGCGGTCACTTTCTGGGGCGCGCAGTGGGCGAAGGACAACCCGACGAGCGGCGGCTCTGCGCCGCGCAGCTTCAAAGGCTTCGGCGAGGACCCGACCACGCCGAGCTGCGGCGTCGCCTGGACGACCGATCCGGGCAACAGCACGCCGCCTCCGGAGGGTCCGCTTCCTACCTACATGGCCGTGATCGTCACCAGCTCCGCCGGCAAGGACGGCTCCGAGATCTCCGGCAACACAGTCCACATCGTCGTCGTCAAGACCAACCCCGGCTATGCGTCCAACCCGGGCCACGCGGGCACGGGCACGGTCGTGGCCGTGGTCTGCTAGCGGTCGATTCGCGTTCCTGGGAGGGGGCGCCAACGCGCCCCCTCCTGACTTTCCATCGAGGTTGTCGATTCTGCCCTCGCGCGTTCGTGTAGCTGGTGAGGACGGCTCACCGAGCCGGCACCACCAACCTTTTCACAGGAGGCAGACATGAGACTGGTGGCAACGGAATACGTGTCGCTCGACGGTGTGTTCGAAGAGCCTGGTAAGTGGTCTTTTCCTTTCTTCAATGAGGAAGCCGGGCAATTCAAGTGGAAGGAGCTGCAGGCAAGCGACGCGCTCCTGTTAGGGCGCAACACCTACGCGGGTTTTGCGGCCGCCTGGCCGACCATGCCCGGGACGGGCGAGTTCGGCGAGAAGATGAACACCATGCCCAAATACGTGGTCTCTTCGACCCTGAAGAAGGTCGAGTGGGCAGGGTCGACGCTCATCCAAGGGATCCTGATGGACGAAATCCGCAAGCTGAAGAAGGAGCCCGGCCGGGATCTCCTGCTGTCCGGGAGCGCGCAGCTCTTCAACGCCCTGGCGCAAGAGAACCTCATCGATCTCTACCGATTCATGTTGCATCCGGTCATCCTCGGCCAAGGCAAGCGCCTGTTTGCCGACGGTGTTGACAAAAGAGTCCTCACGTTGACCGACTCCAAGGCGCTCGGTGCAGGCATCGTCATCCTGGAGTACGCACCGGCCAAGACCCTGTAGCCAGGTCGTTCCTAGTGCTTTGCTGCGGCGAGGGCGGCCCATACCCGCTCCGGCGTGAGAGGCATGTCGATATGCCGCACGCCGAGGTGTGACAGCGCGTCGACCACTGCGTTCTGGATCGCTGGGGTCGAACCGATCGTGCCGGACTCGCCAATCCCCTTCGCGCCCAGCGGGTTGTTCGGGCTGGGCGTCACGGTCGTGGCGGTCACCACCTCCGGGACCTCGCCAATGCTCGGGATGAGGTAATCGACCATCGAGGCGGTACGCGGCGTGCCGTGGTCGTCGAAGATCACTTCCTCGAGCATTGCCTGCCCGATGCCCTGAGCGATGCCGCCATGCACCTGTCCCTCGGCGAGCAGAGGGTTGATGATGCGGCCGCAATCATCGACCGCGAAGAACCGGACCAACCGCGCATCGCCGGTCTCCGTATCGACCTCGACCACGGCGCAATGTGCCCCAAACGGATAGCTGCCGTCACCGGCAAAGTCAGCATCCGCGGCAAGGCCCGGCTCCATTCCCTCGGGTAGGTTCTTGCGGTCGCCCGCGGCGGCGGCCAACTCGGCCCAGGAAAGCGCGCGCTCGGGAACGCCGGCCACGCCGACTGCGCCGCCGACAAAGACGATGTCCTCCGGACTGGCCTCCAGCAGATGCGAGGCCAGGTCGCGCGCCTTGTCACGCACCGCTCGAGCCGCTTGGTGCACCGCCGAGCCCCCGTGCTGCATCGAGCGCGAGCCCACCGTGCCTGAGCCGCGCGCGACGGCATCGGTGTCGGACTGGATGACGAGGACTGACTCGAGCGGGAGGCCGAGCTGCTCGGCCGCAATCTGCGCGAGCGATGTTTCATGGCCCTGGCCGAAGGAAGTCGTTCCGCAGCGCACGGTCGCGGTCCCGTCCGTTTCGATCCGGACCGCTCCCCACTCCGGGCCGATGCCAACCGCCGTGACCTCGACGTAGACCGAAAGGCCGATACCGACCTGCAGACGGTCCCCGCGCTCGCGCCGCCGAGCCTGGTCGGCGCGCAGCTCTCGATAAGCCGAGATCTCGAGCAGCTTGTCGAGGGCCCTCTCGTACTCGCCTGAGTCGTAGGTCGCCCCGCCGGCCGTGGTGTAGGGGAAGCGATCGGGCGCGATCAAGTTGCGGCGCCTCAGGTCGGCCGGATCGATACCCAGTTCCACGGCCAGCATGTCGATCGCCCGCTCCACCATCGCGGCCGCCTCAGGCCGGCCCGCGCCGCGGTATGCGCCCAGTGGTGTCGTGTTGGTGACAACGCAGTCCGCCTCATAGTCGATCGCCGGGATCGCGTAGACGCCTGAGGCCATTTGCCCTGTGAGGAATGGCAACAGCATCGCGATTCCCGGGTAGGCGCCGATGTCGGCCACGACCCGGGCACGCAACCCGACCAGGCGGCCGTCGCGCCTGGCTCCGAGCTCTACCTCTTGGACCTGTCCACGTCCGTGCGTCATCGCAACCATGTTTTCGGATCGGGTTTCGATCCACTTCACAGGCCGCCCGAGCTTTCGCGCGGCCGCGGCGATGACAATCAGCTCCGGACGGGCGCCGGCCTTGGCCCCGAACCCGCCGCCCATGTCGCCAACGACCACGCGGATCTCATCAGGGGCCATGCCCAGCGACGACGCCATCGCTGCACGGAGCCCGAAGGGGGCCTGGCTGGTCGCCCACACCAGAAGTCGCCCCGCCTCAGGCACCACCAGGATCGCCTCCGACTCCATCGGCACCGGCGCCAAGCGCTGGTTGACGAATCGACCTTGGATCGTCACCTCGGCGTCCGCCAGGACGTCGCTCTCGGCGCGGGAGGCGATGTGGTTGGCCACGTTGGAGCCGTGAGCTGGAAACAGCAGGGCTGAGCCCGCGCGGCGTCCGGCATCCGCATCGACGACGACATCGAGCGGCTCGAGGTCGAGCCCGACCAATTGGGCCGCGTCCTCGGCCTCCCCAGGACTCTCCGCAATCACAAGTGCTACCGGCTCGCCAACGAAACGGACATGCTCGACAGCGAGCGGTGGCCGCGCCAAGGGCGCCGGCACCATCGGAAAGCCGACCCGGGCCGGGAGCCCCAGGTCGGCGGCGGTCAGCACGGCCACGACCCCTGGCGCGGCAGTCGCCGCCTCGACATCGATGGTGCGAATCGCGGCGTGGGCGAGCGTCGACCTCACAAAGGCCACGTGGAGACACTTCGCCGGCTGGATGTCGTCGACGTAGCGGCCCGTGCCGGTGACGAGGCGGGGGTCCTCGCGCCGGCGTACGGCATGGCCGAGAATCGAGCCTGGGGTCAATGTCTGCATTGGCTTGTCAGAGGTTAGCCGGTCCTGGCGGGAAGGATGGCGCCCGGCACTACCGGACAGCGCTCACCTGCCGAAAGGCGGTGGTCCGAGAATCTCGATGCCCCCGTTCCGAGCCGCCGACGCGCGCACGCGGTCGAAATCGACTGGAGTCGCCGCCTGGAGACTCGGCGTCAACGGCTCGCTGGCGCCGCGGTAGAAGGCTTCGCTGGAGCCTGGAGTTTCCAGACACAGAATGCGTGCCCTCTCTGACGTGACCAGGAATGCGTGCGGAACGCCTCGCGGGAACATTGCCACGCCGCCGCTTCCGAGCGTCTGCTCGCGACCATCAATGTGGACGAGGATCTCGCCCTCCAGCATGTAGAGGGTCTCATCCACCTCCGGGTGCGAGTGGAGGGGCGTGGTCTTGCCTTTAGTCATGACATCGTCGAACAGGAGGAACGCGCCTCCGGTCTCCGCATTGGTGGCGAGCCAGGTGTGTACTCCACCACCGTAGAACCACAGCTTCTCGCCCTCGCCCTCGACACGTACGATCGGAACCAGCGTGCTCATTGCCATTTAGACCTCACCTTTCTCTTTCGTGGGACATTAGTACCATGACGAGACTATAGTACCCTGACGCGGATGTCAATCCCATATGAGCAGAGTGGCCGAGCGCGCCAGAAGCAGCGGACGCGCGCCGCTTTGGTGGCGGCCGCCCGAGAGCTGGTAGCAGAGGGCCAGACGCCGACGGTCGACGATGCCGCATCTAAGGCCTCAATTTCGAGGACGACGGCTTACCGCTACTTTCCAAACCAGCGGGCGTTGCTGGTGGCGGCCCATCCGGAGATCGAGGCGCGGTCCCTACTCCCCGAGAGGGCCCCCTCGGATGTTCCTGGTCGACTCGACGCAGTTGTCACCGCGTTCCTCGACGTCATCGTTGACACGGAAGCGCAACAGCGCACGATGCTGCGTCTGTCACTCGATCCCGACCCAAGCCATCGCGGCGAGCTCCCGCTGCGCAAGGGTCGTGCGATCGTGTGGATCGGCGAAGCTCTGTCCCCGCTCCGCGGGCAGTTGACGGAACGCGATCTGCGGCGGCTCATTCTCGCGATCAGAAGCGCGGTGGGCATCGAGGCTCTCGTCTGGCTGACCGATATCGCCGGCCTCTCACGCAAAGAGGCGGTCCAACTCATGCGGTGGTCGGCGGCGGCACTGCTTCGGTCCGC
>DASWGF010000082.1:0-4858 GCA_036393875.1 Candidatus Dormiibacterota bacterium | reverse complement strand
TCGACTGTGTTCCGCCAGGTGGCGTTCAACCGCTACGAGGACGCCTGCCACACGGCGAGGCGCAAGGAGGGCGAGCTGGCTGTCGAGCAGCTCGGCGAGATCTTCCAGGAAAAGCTTCAGCCCATGTTCGGCGACGCGCTGCTCCTCACCGACGAGCACAAGGTGTGGTGGAGCTACGTCGGGCACTTCTTGCATACGCCGGGCTACGTGTACGCCTACGCGTTCGGCAACCTGCTCGCCTTGTCCGTGTACCACCGCTACCTGGAGGTGGGGCCGAGCTTTGTCGACGACTACCTGGAGTTCCTGGCGGCGGGCGGTTCCACAAGACCGGATGAGCTCGTGCGCCGGTTGGGCATGGACATCACGGACCCCGGGTTCTGGGATGCCGGCCTGAAGATCCTCGAAGGCATGGTGACCGAGGTGGAGCGACTGGCGCCGGCCGGCCGGTAACGCTTCTGGCCGCCGGCTGGTCCCATGGAGTGTTTTTCGACCCGATTTCCACAGACCGATAGACTTAACGTCGAATACACGCCGGGGACCCGCGAAGTTGCGTCGCGGGGGGTGCCACTCGCAAGTGGTAGGGAGTGAGATGACCGTCACCACCGAGGCGCTTGCCACCACCGATCTCGAGTTTGCGCGCCAGCTGGGTCAGCAGCTGCGGGTCGATTCCATCCGCTCCAGCACCGCCGCCGGCTCCGGGCATCCGACGTCCTCGATGTCCGCCGCCGACCTCACCGCGGTTCTGATCACACGGTATTTGCAATACGACTGGAACAAGCCCAAGGATCCCAACAACGACCACCTGATCTTCTCGAAGGGCCACGCCTCGCCGCTCGTCTACGCGATGTTCAAGGCGGCCGGCGCCATTACCGACGCCGAGATGATGACCTTCCGCAAGTTCGGCTCACGCCTGCAGGGCCACCCGACCCCCGCGATCCCCTGGGTGGACGTCGCCACCGGCTCCCTCGGCCAGGGTCTGCCGATCGCCGTCGGCATCGCCCTGGCCGGCCAGAAGCTCGACAACCTCCCCTACCACGTCTGGGTGCTGTGCGGAGACTCGGAGCTCGCCGAGGGCTCGATCTGGGAGGGCTTCGACAAGGCGGGCTTTTACCAGCTGGCCAACCTCACGGCCATCCTCGACATCAATCGGCTCGGCCAGCGCGGCGAGACCGAGTATGGCTGGACCCTCGACACCTACCGCCGCCGGGTGGAGGCCTTCGGCTGCTTCCCGATCGTCATTGACGGCCACGACGTCACCGCGATCGACCGCGCCTACGGCACCGCGCTGTCGGCGACGGGCAAGCCGACCGTGATCATCGCCAAGACGATCAAGGGCAAGGGGTTCTCGGAGATCGAGAACAAGGACGGCTGGCATGGCAAGGCACTCCCGCCGGACATGGCCGAGCGGGCGATCAAGGAGCTCGGCGGGATCCGCCACCTCAAGGTCAAGACCGCCAAGCCCGAGTCCGGCCAGCCGGCCATCAAGCACACCGACGCGGTGGTCACGCTGCCGACTTACACGAAAGAGGACAAGGTCGCCACGCGCAAGGCATACGGCGACGCTCTCGTCGCCCTGGGGGCGATCCCGGACGTGGTCGCGATGGATGGCGAGGTTTCCAACTCCACGCACGCGGACGAGTTCGCGAAGGCCTACCCGGATCGGTTCTTCGAGATCTACATCGCAGAGCAGCAGCTCGTGGCGACGGCGGTCGGCATGAGCGTCCGCGGCTACCGGCCGTTTGCTTCGACATTTGCCGCCTTCTTCGCACGCGCCTATGACTTCATCCGGATGGCCGGCATCTCGCAGGCGAACATCCGGCTGGTCGGCTCGCACGCGGGCGTCGAGATTGGGCAGGACGGCCCGTCGCAGATGGCCCTCGAAGACCTGGCTTCGATGCGTGCGATCCACACGTCGACGGTGCTGTATCCGAGCGATCCCAACCAGACCGCCAAGCTGGTTCGCCTGATGGCTGACGAGGGCGGAATCATCTACATGCGCACCACGCGCGGAGCCTATCCCACCATATACGGGCCCAACGAAGCCTTCAAGATCGGTGGCTCGAAGGTGGTGCGCCAGAGTCCGAAGGACAGGGTCACCCTCATCGGCGCGGGCGTCACGCTGCACAACTGCCTGATGGCCGCGGACACGCTCGCCCAGAAGAAGATCTCCGCGCGCGTGATCGACCTCTATTCGGTGAAGCCGGTCGACGTGAAGACGCTGCGCGAGGCGGCGCGCGCGACCAAGGGCAGGTTCGTCATCGTCGAGGACCATTACCCGGAGGGCGGACTTGGCGCGGCTGTGCTCGAGGCGTTCGCGGCTGAAGACAGCCTGCACGTCGCCCACCTCGCGGTGAAGGGCCTGCCGACGTCCGGCAAACCGGAGGAGCTCATGAACGCCGCCGGGATCTCGGCCCGGCACATCGTGGCGGCCGCAACCAAGCTTCTCGCCGGGAAGTAGTCGCATGGCGACAGCGACCCGCATACCGCCACCGGTAAAGGAGCTCAAGCGCCTCGGCCAGTCGCTGTGGCTGGACAACATCCGCCGCCAGCTGATCACCTCCGGCGAGCTCGCCCGCCTGCGCGACGAAGGCCTCAGCGGCGTCACGTCCAACCCGACCATCTTCGAGAAGGCCGTCAGCGGCTCGAACGACTACGACGAAGCCATGGTCCAGCTGGTGAGGGCGGGTCACAAGCCCGAAGAGATTCTCTGGGAGCTGATGGTTGAGGACGTCTCGGCAGCGGCGGACGTCTTCCGCCCGATTTACGACAAGACCAAAGGCCACGACGGCTTCGTCAGCATCGAGGTGTCGCCGACGGTCGCCAACAGCACCCGGCGCACCATCGCGTTCGCCGAAGACCTGAGGGAGCGATGCCGCCGGCCCAACGTGATGGTGAAGATCCCAGCCACCAAGGAAGGCATCGGCGCGATCTACGACCAGATCTCCAAGGGCCACAACATCAACATCACGCTGATCTTCTCGGTCGACCGGTACGGCGAGGTGATGGAGGCCTACTTGTCGGGCCTCGAGAAGCTGCACAAGGGCGGCGGCGAGCTGCGCAGTGTCGCCAGCGTGGCCAGCTTCTTCGTCAGCCGCGTGGACACCAAGGTCGACAAGACCCTGGCCCAGAAGATCGAGCTGAGCACCGATCCCGCGCAGAAGCGCGCGCTCGAGCGTCTGTACGGGAAGGCCGCGATTGCGAACTCCAAGATCGCTTACGAGCGTTTCCGCCGGACCTTCAGCGGCCCGCGCTGGGACCGGCTGAAGAAGGCAGGCGCCCAGCTGCAGCGTCCGCTTTGGGCGAGCACCTCGACCAAGGACCCGCGCTATCCCGACACCTATTACGTCGAGGAGCTGATCGGCCCCGACACGGTCGACACCATCCCTCCGGCCACGCTCGCCGCCTTCCGGGAGCACGGCGAGGCGCGGCGCAGCATCGATGAGAACTTCGATGTGGCGAAGCGCCAGCTGAAGCAGCTCGCCGAGTTCGGCGTCGACCTCGACCAGGTCACGCGCGACCTGGAGGTCGAGGGCGTCGAGGCCTTCACCAAGTCTTTTGAGAGCTTGCTCGCCACCATCAAGAAGGAGAGCCGGAACATCAAGGCGGGCAAGGGGCCGCGGCAGTGGTACAGCCTCGGCGCGCTCCAGCCCAACGCGGACGTGCGGGTGGCACAGCTTCAGAAGGCCGAAGCACCACGGCGCTTGTGGGCCAAGGACTCGACGCTGTGGACCTCGGATCCCGCCAAGCGGGAGGAGATCCGCGACCGCCTCGGCTGGTTGAACGTGGCCGAAAAGATGCTCGAGCACGCGCCCGAGCTTCGACAGCTCGCCACCGACGGCCGCGCGTACTCCGACGTCGTCCTCCTCGGCATGGGCGGTTCGAGCCTGTGCCCGGACGTGTTGAGAAACACCTTCGGCCCGGTGCGCGGCCATCCACGGCTGCATGTCCTCGACACCACCGACCCCGCCACGATCCTGGCGGTGCGCTCGCGCATCCGCATCCAGGACACGCTGTTCATCGTCGCGTCGAAGTCGGGTGAGACGACCGAGACCCTGTCCCACTTCGCCTACTTCTGGAAGGAGGTGAACAGTGGCGGAAGGGACGGGATGGCTGGACGGCACTTTGCCGCCATCACCGACCCGGGCACATCGCTGGAGAAGCTGGCCAAGGATCACGGCTTCCGCTGGATATTTCGCAACCCACCGGACATCGGCGGCCGCTACTCCGCCCTTAGCTATTTCGGGCTAGTCCCAGGTGCCTTGATGGGCGTCGACGTGACCGAGCTGCTCGAGCGCGCCGTCGAGATGGCGCACTCGTGCGCGGATACCGTGCCCGCCGCAGACAACCCGGGCGTGTGGCTGGGCGGCGTCATGGGCGAGCTCGCTCTGCAGGGCCGCAACAAGCTGACGCTCGTCGCGTCGCCCAGGATCGCGACTTTCGGCTACTGGGTGGAGCAGCTGATCGCCGAGAGCACGGGCAAGCAGGGCAAGGGGATCGTGCCCGTCGAGGGCGAACCGCTGGGCAGGCCGGCGGTGTACGGCGACGACCGGCTGTTCGTGTACATCCGCATGGACGCGGATCCACCCAACAAAGCAGTGCAGGCGCTCGAGAAGGCGGGCCAGCCGGTGGTCACCCTGACGCTGCGCGACAAGCTCGATCTCGGCGGCGAATTTTTGCGCTGGGAGATCGCCACCGCGATCGCGGGGTCGGTCCTCGGCATCGACCCGTTCGACCAGCCCAACGTGCAGGAGTCGAAGGACAACACCAAGAAGGTCCTCGCCAAGTACCGCGCCAGCGGCAAGCTCCCGAAGGCGGAGTCGGTGCCGGCGGCCAAGTCTCGAGCGGGCTTGAAAACGCT
>DASWGF010000081.1:0-2575 GCA_036393875.1 Candidatus Dormiibacterota bacterium | reverse complement strand
ACCGACCTGCCCGTATGGGTGAAGCTCACGCCGATGGTCACCGACATTGGGGTGATCGCCCGTGCGTGCGAGGCCGCCGGCGCCGATGCGCTCTCGGCCATCAACACGTTCGTGGGCATGTCGATCGACCTCAATACTCGGCAGCCAAGGCTGAGCTTTCGCACCGGCGGCCTGTCAGGGCCCGCCATCCGCCCGCTGGCGGTGCACCTTGCGCACCAGGCGGCGCGCGCGGTGAGCATCCCGGTGATCGGGATCGGCGGCATCATGGGCGCCGAAGACGCGCTCGAGTTCCTGGTCGCGGGCTGCGCCGCGGTCCAGGTGGGCACGGCCACGTTCGTAAACCCGAACGCGATCGCCGGGGTTCATGACGGCATCGCCGCCCATCTCGCGTCGCACGGCTTCGCATCCCTTGCCGAACTGCCTCGATACCTACCTCGCGACTAGGAGACGAATGGATGTCCACCGAAATGCCGCCCGCTGGACGCGACCCCGCCGCTGCGGGCAAGCTGCAGATTCTTGCCACCGAACACTGGAGCCTGCTCGCCACCCGTTCGCTGACGTACACGGAATCGCTCGGTCGTGTGAATATGTTCCTGGCCATCCTGTCTGGCGCAGTGATCGCCCTGGCGCTCGTCGCGCAGGCTGATCGTTTTGGCCCTACGTTCATCGCGGTCGCCATCTTCATGCTCACCGTGGTGCTGTTCGTGGGCGTGGCCACGGTTGCGCGCCTGATGATGCTCAATCGCGACGACTATCGATGGGTGGTCGGAATGAACAGGCTCCGGCGTGCCTACCTGGACCTGCACCCGGAGCTGGAGCCGAATTTCGTCACGAGTCCCTATGACGACCTCCCCGGCGCGCTGCAGACGCTCGGCATCGACAGCACGGGCAGTCAACGGCTGGGCTCGTTTTTCCATGGGATGCAAACCCTGCCGGGCATGCTGTCGGTGATCGTGGCGGCCGTTGCCGGCGCCATCGGGGCCCTGGTCGGATACGCCATCGGCGCTCCGTTGTTCGGAGTCCTGCTTGCCGGTGCGGGCGCGTTCGTGGTCGCGGCCCTGTGGATGGGCAACTGGGGACGGCGTTCGGTCCGGCGCTTCAGCCCGAGCCTCGAGACACGGTTTCCGTCGCCAAAGAGCTAGGCCGGCGCGAAGACCTCCGGCCTGGAGAGCCGGATCGCCACGATCACGACGCCCGCGACGACCGCCCCGATCGCCATGGCGCCCGACGCTCCGAGGACTGTGGCCAGCGCGCCGGCCTGCAAGCTTCCGATCGGCCCGACCCCGATCAACGCTTGCCCGTAGAGCGCCATCACCCGGCCGCGCAGGTGATCGGGCGTCACGGTCTGGATGCGGTTGTTGGCGGTGGCGACGAACGAGATCTGGCAGTAGCCCGCCACGAACAGGGTGATGAGCGACAGCGCGTAGACCCGCGACGCGGAGAAGACCAGCAGGGCCGCCACCCAGATGAGCGCCATCCAGAACTGGCGCCGAGGATCCCCACCCAGGCCTGGTGTGAATGCCAGTGTCAGGGCGCCGGCCAGCGCGCCCAGACCCATCGATCCCATCAGGAAACCGAACCCCTGGGCACCGACATGCAGCACCTGGTCGGCGAACAGGGGGATCAAGGTGAGCCGGTTCATCGCGAAGAGCGAGAACACGGCCACCGCGACCAGCATCATGCCCACGGCCGGCTCACGCCGCGCATACGCCGCACCCTGGGCAACGCGCTCGAGCCAGGGCTGCTCATGGCGCTCGGGCACGACTGCGGGCAGGTCTTTCATGAGCAGCAGCGCGCCGACCGACGCGAGATAGCTGACCGAGTTGGCGAGGAAGCACAGCGGCACGCCGACCGCCGCGATGATCACGCCCGCGATGGATGGACCGATGACGGCCGCCCCGTTGAAAACCGACGAGTTGAGCGCGATTGCGTTCATCAGGTCCTGGCGCCCGACCATCTCGATGAGAAACGATTGGCGCGCGGGGACGTCGAAGAGGTTGATCGTGCCGGTCGCGGCCGCGGCCACGAGCACCATCCAGTACTGAGCGTGACCTGTCGCGGACAGCGCGAACAATGCGAACGACGGGAGCGTGAACAGAGATTGCGTAACGAGCAGGACGGTGCGCTTGCGATAGCGGTCCGCGACCACTCCTCCGAACTGGCTGCCGAGGAGCACGGGCGTGAACTGCGCGGCGAGGACGAGACCGACGAGCAGGCCGCTGTGCGTGAGCAGTAGCGCGAGCCAGGGCATGGCGACGCTCTGCATCCACGTCCCGACCGTCGAGATGATCTGCCCGGTCAGAAAGAGCCGGTAGTTTCGGTGCCGAAGAGCTCCCAAGGCCCTGTGAGGTCCGCGCGCCGCAATCCCAGGAGCCGGGTCGTCGCCATCCGTCACTGGATTGATAATCGCAGGGTGCCGAGGCTGAAGGAGGAAGTCGACATCGATGCACCGGCGGACCGTGTCTGGGCGGTCGTGCAGGAAGATGCGACGAATGCTCCCAAGTGGTCGCGCCACGTCGCGAGAATCGAAAAGCTCGACAAGAACCCGCCCGGCAAGGGCACGCGCTATCGCTAT
>DASWGF010000080.1:0-18798 GCA_036393875.1 Candidatus Dormiibacterota bacterium | reverse complement strand
GAGGGGCGTAAGCGCGCCGGCTCAGGCGTGACCCGCAGCGCGGGCACGCTGGCGGACGGGATCGTCGATGAGGTCGTCGAGGCGGTGACGAATGCCTACGACCCCGAATATGGAGGCTTCGGATCTGCCCCCAAATTTCCGCAGACGGATGCCATCGTCCTGCTCCTCGAGCAGGCACAGCTCAACGCAGTCCCCGAGCTGCGCGCGATGGCGACCCACACACTCGAGATGATGGCCGCCGGCGGCACGTACGACCCCGTCGAGGGCGGTTTCTTCCGATACTCGACCACGCAGGACTGGAGCGTGCCTCATTTCGAAAAGATGCTCGAGGACCACGCGGGCCTCGTCAACGCGTTGGCGCTCGCCGGCTTGTATGACGCGCTCGATACGACGACCGGCTACCTGGACAGAGTCCTCCGCGACTCGGTGACCGGCCTGTACGCCGGCAGCCAGGACGCGGACGAGCACTACTACTCGCTGGACGCCTCCGGGCGGGCGCGGGCCACCGCCCCGTACGTCGACCGCCGCATCTATACGTCCTGGAACGCGGCCCTGGCGATTGCTTACCTCGACGCCTCTGTCCGATGCGAGCGGCCCGCCCTGCGCGAGCGTGCCGCCACGCTGCTCGAGCGTCTGTTCAAAGATCGGTACCAACCGGGAGCAGGACTGACGCATTCCGAAGGTGTTGCCGGCCAGTTGCCCGACCAGGTTTGGGGGCTCTTGGCGGCGGTGCGCGCGCATCAAGCCGGCCTGGGCGGCAATTGGATCGCGGACGCCCGCGACATCGCCGAGCACATCGAGGATCGCTACGCCGATCCCGAACTGGGCGGCTATTTCGACCACGCCGGGACCGACCAGCTGGGCCGGCTGAGCGACCACATCAAGCCGCTGGTCGAGAACTCGATCGCCGCCATGGCGCTGGTGGAGCTCGACGAGCTCGTCGGAGATCCTGATGGACCGTACGCGGCTCGTGCCCGCCGAGCGCTCGAGTCGGTCGCGGCGTTGCCGCGCCAGTACGGATTGATGGCGGCAGTGTTCGCGCGGGCCCTCGACCGATTGCAACACCCGCTCAAGGTGAGCACCGGCAATGCGACGCTGGCCCGGGCGGCGATGCTCGCGCACCCGTACGCCGTGATCGAGCCCAACGACGATGATCGCGCGGTGGTGTGCGTCGGGACCATATGCTTGGCCCCGGTGTCGACACCGGCTGCGGTCGAAGAGGCGATCCGCGAAGCACGCCAAGCGCGTGCCTGAGTCCAGGCGCCACTTCTCCAGGCGCGTCAACAAGGCTCTCGACGACCCCAAGCTGCAGGGCGCCCTCGTCCAGGCGATGACCGGCCTGCGCGGCCGGCGCAACGAAGCTTTTGCGAACTTCGATTTCGCCGCCGGACGCACGGACCTCAAGCAACGCCGTCGGGCCAACCTCGAACGGTTGCCGGAGCTGGTGGAACGTTTCACGGAACGGCTCGAAGCGGTGGGCGGCAAGGTCCATTTCGCCAAAGACGCGGCCGAGGCCCGAGCGATCATCGGGCAGATCTGCTGGAACGCCGCCGGGGGGCAGCAACGTCCCGTTGTGACCAAGGTCAAGTCGATGGCCTCCGAGGAGATCGAGCTCAACCCCTATCTCGAGTCGCTCGGCATGGAGGTCGTCGAGACCGACCTCGGTGAGCGGATGGTCCAGCTCACGCACACGCATCCCTCCCACCTCATCGCGCCCGCGATCCACCTCACCAAGGAAGATGCGGCGGGGGTGTTCGGAACGGAGCCCACGGTCGAGGCGATCCAGGCTCACGCTCGCGCCTCGCTCCGAGAGAAGTTCATCAGCGCCGCGGTCGGCATCAGTGGAGCCAACCTGGCGATCGCCGAGACGGGCACCATCATGCTGGTCACCAATGAGGGCAACGCAGACCTGACCGTCACGCTGCCTCCGGTGCATATCGCCCTGTTCGGAATCGACAAGATCGTGGCCTCGCTCGACGACGCGGTCGCAGTGCTGCGCATGCTTCCGCGCAGCGGCACCGGTCAGATCATGACCAGCTACGTCAACTGGATCACCGGCCCTTCTCGTTCGGGCGACATCGAGCAGTCACTGACCATCGGAGTCCACGGGCCCCGCGAGATGCACTGCGTGATCCTGGACAACGGCCGCGAGAAGATGCGCGCCGATCCCATTTTTCAAGACGCCCTCACGTGTATCAGGTGCGGCGCGTGCTCGAATGCATGCCCGCCCTTCATGGCTGTGAGCGGCCATCAGTTCGGGCATATCTACAACGGTCCGATCGGACTTGTGCTCACGCCCTTTCATCACGGTCTCGACGAAGCCGATCTACCCAACACCCTGTGCACGCAATGCAATGCATGCCAGGAGATTTGCCCGGTCGACATCCCGCTGCCGCGCCAGATCCTCGAGCACCGGCGCCAAGGGCGCAAGTCACTGCGGAAGCGGGCGTTGCTCGGGGTCTGGGAGCGGCCGGAGCTGGCCGACCGCCTGCTTCGCGCCGGCGCACCGTTCAGCGGGCTCGTGCCGGGGACACCCCGGCTGGCCCGGGTCCCATACCGGGACGTGGCGCCCGCCGAGGGCGGGGGAACAGGCGAACCACTCACGATCTTTGCCTCTTGCATGGTCGATCGCGTGGCGCCGGAATCGGCGGTCGCACTTCAGCGCATCGCGGAGGCGGCCGGGTACAGGGTTGAGTTTCCCAAGGGTCAGTGGTGCTGCGGGCTCATTGCCGCCAACGCCGGCGACTTCAAGGGCGCCAGCGAATTGACTACAAGCCTTGCCGAAAGCCTTCGAGATTCCAAGGGTTTGATCGTCACACCATCAGCTTCGTGCTTTGGCGCGTTCACGATCGACGCTCCGGATTGGGGCTCACCCGCCCACGAGCCGCTGCGTGCGCGGTTCCGCGACTCGACGCGATTCGCCCTCGAGCTTCTCGCAGCCCGTCCGGAACTCGTGCGGACCGATCAGATGAGCCTCAAGATCGCCTACCACGACTCCTGCCAGACGCTCCGCCAGCTCGGGCTGAAGAGGGAGCCTCGACAGCTCCTGGAGATCGCGGGCTACGAGGTCGTGGACATACCCGACATCGCCAACTGTTGCGGGTTCGGCGGCACTTTCAGCCTCGAATGGCCGCGCGTGGCCGATCGCCTTGCGGAATGGAAGCTCGATGCGATCGCCAGGACCGGCTGCACCGTCGTCGCCTCGGACAACCCGGGCTGCCTGATGCACATCGCCACCGCCGCCCGGCGGCGTGGCATGAAGCTTCGAGTGGCGCATGTGCTGGAGCTGGTGGCCGAACACCTGGCCTAGCTGAGTCGGCCTGAGAGGATGGTGCGCTGGCCTACTCTATGAGGAACTCATGACAGGACCGGAGCGTTAACACCGGGTATGGCCATCCTCGACACCATCAACTCACCCGAAGACCTCCGGCGCCTGGATCAACCGCAGCTGGCGCAGCTCGCCCAGGAGGTGCGCGCGTTCCTGGTCGAACAGACGTCCAGGAGCGGCGGCCACCTCTCCCCCAACCTCGGGGTCGTCGAGCTGACCTTTGCGCTTCACCGCGTGTTCGACAGCCCCAAGGACGCGATCGTGTGGGACACCGGCCACCAGGCCTACGTGCACAAGATCGTCACCGGCAGGGCCCGCGATTTCGCGCGGCTGCGCCAGGCGGGCGGATTGTCCGGCTACCCGTCGCGGTCAGAGTCCGAGCACGACATGGTGGAGAACAGCCATGCCTCCACGTCATTGAGCTACGCGCTCGGCATCGCCGAGGCGCGGCTGCGCAAGAAAAAGCCCGGCTACGTCGTGGCCGTGATCGGCGATGGAGCACTGACCGGAGGCATGGCTTACGAGGCGCTCAACCAGATCGCGCACCTGCAGCCGCCCAACCTGATCATCGTCATCAACGACAACGGGCGCTCGTACGCCCCCACGGTGGGCGGTCTGGCTCGGCACCTGTCGCAGCTCCGCATCGACCCCCGCTACGAGCGCATCAAGGTAGAGATCTCCCGGCTCCTCAGTGGCCTGCCCCTCGTCGGCTCGACCGCCGACCAGGCCGCGTATCGCGTCAAGGAAAGCCTGAAGCAGCTTCTCCAACCGTCGACGGTGTTCGAAAGCCTGGGCATCAAGTACGCGGGCGTTGTGGACGGCCACGACGAGGCCGAGCTCGAGGCTGTCTTCGCCCGCGCGAAGAAACTCCGCGAGCCTGTGGTCGTGCACGTGGTGACCGAGAAGGGACACGGGTACGGCCCGGCTGTGGAGGACGAGATCGACAAGCTCCACGGAGTCGGCGCCTTCGATCCATTGACCGGGCGCCCCCGCTCCACGGACCTGACCTACACCGACGTTTTCGGTGAAGCGCTCATGGACGCAGCCACGCGGCGACCCGAGGTGTGCGCGATCACCGCGGCGATGGCATCCTCGACCGGGCTGCTCAATTTCGCCAAGGAGTTCCCTGACCGGTTCTTCGACGTCGGCATCTGCGAGCAGCACGCGGTCACTTTCGCGGCCGGCCTCGCAATGTCGGGCATGCGACCGGTGGTATGCATCTACTCCACGTTCCTGGCTCGGGCGTTCGACCAGACGATCATGGACGTGGCTCTGCACAAGCTCCCCGTCGTGTTTGTCATCGACCGCGCCGGCGTCACCGGGCCTGACGGCTCATCGCATCACGGCGTGTTCGACCTCTCGTACCTCCGCCTCATCCCGAACCTGAGGGTGGCCGCGCCCGCGGACGCCACGGAGCTGTGCGCCTTGCTCGAGACAGCCCTTGACCTGGACGGCCCCATCGCCATCCGATATCCGAAAGGGCCGGTTCCGGCGACGCCGGACCTGCCCGTGGAGCCGCTCCCCGTCGGGCGCTGGGAGGAGCGTCGCAAGGGTTCGGATGCGGCCATCTTCGCGGTCGGGCGAATGGTCGAGGTCGCGACCGAAGCGGCCGAACGCCTGGCCCTGCAGGGCGTCGAGTGCACGGTCGTGAACGCGCGTTGGATCAAGCCGATCGATCCGCGGATCGTCGATTGGGCCAGGCGCCACCCCGTCGTGTTGACGGTCGAGGACAACGTGGGCGCTGGAGGCTTCGGAGGCGCGGTGCTGGAGGCGCTCGCCCCGCACGGGTTGGCCGGCCGGGTGCGAAACCTCGCGCTGCCGGACCAATTCCTGCCTCAGGGCAAAGCCGCCGACATCCTCAGGGCGAATGGCCTCGACGCCGCCGGCATCGCGCAGGCAACCTACAACGCGATCAAGGGCACGGTCGCGAGCGAAACCGGCAGCGCCTGATGCCCTCGACGCTGCTGTTTTGCCTGAGGCCGGCTGGCGAAATGTCCTGGCGAGCGTTCTGGCGTCTCGTGGTCCGGGGGACCATCCTGGCGGTGATCGGCGTCGCATTTATGAGTGGGGCAATCGCAGGCCCGCTAAGGGCGCGTACCGCATGACGCCAGCGGACTTCCATGTCTTCGTCAATCCGACAGCCGTCGCAGCCTCGGCCGGCACGGGGATCGACCCCATTGTCCTTGAGGCACAGTGGGCGAATGAGACGGCCTGGGGCACGGCGATCTTCGGAAACAATCTCGGAAACATCCGCTGCAGTCCCACGAGCTTTTGTCTGTACGCCACGCTCGAGGACTTCGCCCAAGCGGCGATCGCGGTCTGGCATCAAACCGCTTTCATCAACAATGCTTACCCCAATGGCTTCGAGCCCTACCGGGCAGCCGCGGCCGCTGGAACGCCGGCGCAGGCTCTCGCCGCGATCTGCGCGTCGCCGTGGTCGTCCGGTCACTACGGCGGTTCCCTTGATTCCTTCTATCAACCTTTGGAGGTTTTCGACGTGCTTACACCCGACGAACACAACCGATTGTTTGCGCAGTACGACGGCATGTTTGGCGATCCGGCCACGTCGGCGTACGCGAAGCTTTACTGGCAGCGCGTCGCCGCTGCGGTGGTTCAGGTCGGCGGCGGCAGCTTGACCCCGGCGCAGGCCCAGGAGCTCCAAGAAGCCCACGACGCCGTGCTGAGGATCGAAGCAGGGCTTAAGGGAGCCTAAGGACACTCAGAGGGAACCGGCAGGTTCCCTCTTATAACTTTTTGCGGCCGGCGAAACCCTCGCCCACATGGTGCCAGTGCTCGACACGCTCCTCGCCCAGCTTCCAGCAGAGCTCGACGAGCTCGCCATCCCTATAGGAAGGGAAGTCGATCAAACCCTCCAGCGGTCCCTTGAGCTGGATGCCGATTCCGTTGAGGCTCGCCACCGCCTTGAGAAGCTCCAGCTCGGCGCCGCCCGCCGCGTCGCGCGCCTGCTGATACCGGTCGCGATCGTCGGCACCCGCGCCGGCGCGTTTCGACTCGTACTCCGCGATGCGGGCCTGATCCTCCAGCTCGGGCAGCAGGGCCGACAGCTCCGCGATCTGGGCGACGACCCTTCGCACACGAGGCAGCTCGCTGTTCGCCTCTTCGACGGTGTATGTGCGGAGCCTTTGCACGGGTCAACGATATAGCAGCAGACTTGCCGGATGAATGTGTCGGAAGCGATGGACGCAGAGGAGATTCGCCGCCGGATCGACGCTGCGCAAGTGGCACGCCTGGCCACGGTCGCCCGTGACGGCCGCCCGCACATCGTGCCGATCACCTTCGCGCTGGATCACGACACCATCTACTTCGCGGTCGACTTCAAGCCCAAGAAGACCGCGGATCTTCAGCGCCTCCGCAACATCGAGGCGAATCCATCCGTATCCGTGCTGGTCGATCACTACGAAGACGACTGGACCAAGCTCTGGTGGGTACGCGTCGACGGAAGCGCGCGCATCGTGATCGACGGTGCTGTGTTCGAAAAGGGAATCGCGCTCCTGACGCAGCGGTACGCGGCATATAGGTCGGCGCGCCCGGCGGGGCCGGTGGTGGCCATCGCGGTCGAGCGCATGACCGGCTGGTCGGCTTCGTGACGCTGGGGTCTGGGCTCAAATGCGCAGCAGCTCAGGCTGCGCCTGCTTGACCGGGTATCGCAGTGGAAGCGCCGTCTGCACGAACATGCCCATGGGGTGAGTCTCGGGGTTGCGCCCCGCCATCGAGGCCGTCCAGGTCACCGCGTAGCGCACCGATGCCCGCACGATGTATCCGTCCTGCGCATGCGCCTCGAACACGTGCGTGATGGACGAGGGCTGAGGGTATGGCCGGCCGTAGCCTGACGCGCCTGCGAGGTCGGCCACGCTGCCGTCACCGAAATCCCAGGTGGCCGACTCGGGTGTGGCCGTGATGGTGTAATCGATTCCCCCGTTGATTTCGTGAATCGTGACCGAATGGGGCGCCGGATCCAGCCAGAACCACGAGTCCAGGCCGACGAGTCCGACCCCGGCGGGGTTGACCGCGACGCGCGCGGCAAGCTCGGTCCACCGTGGCATGGGCGGCGTGGCCAGGGCTCGCGAGCACACTGCATGCTCAGGACTGGCGTTCTGGACTTTGTCGAACGCCTGGACGTGAACGCAGGCGAGGTCCAGCGGAGACATGCCCGCCTGCGTCACGACGCGCGGCTCGACGGTTTCGAGCCATTGCAGCGGCTCCGAGCCGCCATTCATCGTCACCCATGACGTGTAGTGGTCCATGCCGGCGACAAAGTAGTCGGCGCCCGCGCCATCTCCCAGATCGACCACAGGGTCCCACGTGAAGGTCACCGAGCTGGTGGATACGCGCAGCACCTGCGGTCGCGGCGATTGGGGCGGCACCGAATCGACGTAGATGTCGACGACGGGATAGCCGTACTGATCCGCCATGTAGGGAGGCGGCGACCCGCTCCCGTAACGGCCCCACCCGCACTCTCCGCCAAAGGTCCAGTTGTAGTACGCGATGAACTGCTTCGCGTGCCCGTGCACCGCCCATCCGTTGTCGGCGAAGTTCCAGTGGTAGTGGTTTGGATAGTCCTCGTGGAGGAGCCTGACCCAACCGGACGAATCGCCGGCCGTGCCCCTGAAATCGCCATAGAAGTATCCGTACCAATCGTCGTAGCCCGGATTGGGGTGGAAGCCGTAAAACGTGTCCCGCTCCGGGTTCATACCTACGAGAGGATCGTTGGTGACGATCTTCGCGATCCACATGTCGGAATGGTTCGTGCACCAGCCAGGTGGGTCGCCATACCGCGGACTTCCCCATGCCGAGCTTCCCACCACCGGCGACGGGAAGAGTCCCACTGCCATCCCGATTACCATCGCGAGCGTCCGCCGCATTTCGCCAACATAGCCATGCAGTCCCGGGTGTTGAACCCAGGTCGTTAACAGATGGCACTTGACGAGACGATCTGTCTCGTCTAGTGTCGTTGTCGATGGCGCGGGGGGCCCGAGAGCGCATCCTCACGGGGGCGCGCGGCCTGCTCGCCGAAGGAGACATCCCGACGGTGAGGCAGGTCACAACAGCGGCCGGCGTATCGAAGGCCAGCTTCTATCGCGCCTTCGACTCCCATCGCGCCCTTTTGGAGGCCCTGCGGGTGGAGCCCGAGCCGGCGGCCAGAGAGCGCATCCTCGAATCCGCGCTGGCCATGGTGGGCGCCGGCGGGCTGACGGCGCTGTCGATGGACGAGCTGGCGCTCCGAGCCGCCGTCTCGAGGGCGACGCTGTACCGCCTCTTCCCCGGCAAGCCGGCCCTTTTCACGAGCCTTCTGCGGACTTACTCGCCGCTCGAGCCCGTGAGCCGCCTCGCCAACTCGATGCAGGACGAGCCGCCTGAAATTGTGATGCCGGAGATCGCCCGCACCGTTTTTCGCACCCTGACCGGTTCTGGAGCGCCTGGGATCGGCCTGCTCCGGGCGATCTTCTTCGAGGTGAGCTCCCTGAGTCCCGATGCCGAGGAAGCCGCTCGAGACCTGGTCGCGACGGTCCTCGGCTCTGTGGGCGCTTACGTGATGGCTCAGATGGCGGCGGGCCGGCTGCGCATGATGCACCCGATGCTGGCGCTGCAAGCGTTCATCGGTCCGATCTTCTTTCACCTGCTGGCCCGATCGCTGGCTGAACGGGTGGCGGGATTCGACATCGACGGCGAACAAGCAGTTGTTCTGCTGGCCGAGAGCTGGTTGCGCGCGATGAGACCGGATCAGGAGGGAGTGGCCAATGGCTGAAACAATCGCCGTCGACATCGAAGGCATACGCAAGAACTTCGGCGGATTGCGCGCGCTGGACGGGGTCAATCTGCACATCAAGACGGGCGAGATCTACGGGCTGCTCGGCCCGAACGGAGCCGGCAAGACCACGATCATCCGCGCGATCGTCGGGCTGGTGGCGCCCGATGCCGGGACTGTCACCGTGCTCGGCCGGCGGATGCCGGACGTCGACAACCTGCGCAACGTCGGCTATATGACTCAGCAGGCCGCCCTCTATCCAGGACTCTCGGTGGAGGAGAACCTCGACTTCTTTGCCGCGATCAACGGCGCGGAGAAGCAGGGCGTGACCGATGCGCTGAAGCTGGTCAGGCTCGACGATCGGCGCAAGTCGGTGGTCGCGACTCTAAGCGGAGGCATGCGTCAGCGGTGCTCGCTTGCTTGCGCTCTCGTGCACAAGCCGAAGCTGTTGCTGCTCGATGAGCCCACCGTAGGGGTCGATCCCCAGCTGCGGGTCCAATTCTGGGAGGACTTTCGCAGGATGGCGGAGAACGGCACCACGATCATCGTTTCGAGCCATGTGATGGACGAAGCGGAGCGCTGTCAGCGCCTGGGCCTGATTCAGTACGGAAAAGTGCTGGCGGAGGGAAGCCCCAACGAGGTCCGTGCGCTGGCGGGCACGAACAACCTCGAAGAGGCGTTTCTGAAGCTGGCGGGAGAGGCGTCATGAGCGGGCACCGAATCGCCGCCATCACGCGTAGGCTCCTGCAGCAGTTCCGCCGCGACCGCAGGACGCTGGCGCTGCTGTTCGTCGCGCCCCTCGTCATCCTCGGACTGCTCGGCTACCTGATCCGCGGCTCGTCGTCTTCGCCCGCGGTCGGCATCGCGAATGAAGACACAGGCCCGCTTGGTGCCATGTTCGCGGCGGCTCTCGAGCGCTCGAGCTTGATCAGCGCGACCACGATCCAGGCGTCAGACGGCGATGCCAAGCTCAAGGATGGGTCGCTCGTGGCGTACATAGTCTTTCCTCCTGACTTCGCCTCGAGTGCGCAGGCCGGGACGATCGCGCCGGAGGTTCATCTCGAGGGCTCCCAGCCCGGCACCTCGGGCCCGGTGCTGCAAGCCCTTCAGCAAGCCCTCGCCTCAGTGGCAGCCTCCGGGCCAGTCCACTTCAAAGCGGACGTCCATTACATGTATGGAGGCCCCGGGTTCGACACGCTTGATTACTTCGGTGCGGCCTTCATCGGCCTGGTCGTCTTCTTCCTCGTGTTCGTCATCACCATCGTCGCCTTCCTGAACGAGCGGTCACAAGGCACGCTGGAACGCCTGATGGCGAGCCCGCTGCGCCGGGGCGAGATCGTGGTCGGCTACATGCTGGGTTTCACGGTGCTGGCGTTCATCCAATCCGCCGAGGTGCTGGTCTTCTCCCTGGTGGTGCTCAACGTGCACAACCAGGGCAACGTGCTTCTGATCTTTGGCATCGAGGCGCTGATGGCGCTGACCGCCGTCAATCTCGGCATCTTTCTGAGCATGTTCGCCCGCACCGAGTTCCAGGCGGTGCAGTTCATCCCTCTCGTGATCGTGCCGCAAGTGCTTCTGTCCGGAATCCTGTTCCCGGTCTCGACCGAGCCCGGGCCGTTGCAAGTGGTTTCGAACGTGCTGCCCCTGACGTACGCGGTCAACGGGCTGCGGGATGTGATGGTCAAAGGCGCTGATCTGACGTGGTCATCTCTGCAGCTGGATGTCGGCGTGGTCGCGGGGTTCTGCGTCGTGCTCATCGTCGCCGGTGTCGCGACCCTGAGGAGGCGCATCGCCTAGGCGCAGAGGGGGAGGCCCAAATCGTAAAGTGCGCGCATGATGCTCGTCTGCTCGCGACGCTGCGGCGGCCGCCTGTTCCGCGCGCTCTTCGCGGAGGTGGAGCTGGACGCCGGGGGCGAGTACCAGGACTACCGGATCGCCCAGCACGGCTACATCTGCCTCAACTGCGGATCGCCCGCTTTCGACCTTGGCAGGGTGCCGGCGGAGATGGAGGCCGAAGCGCTGGCCGACGAGCCGAAATCGGGCGCGACGGACATCCTGTGCCCGGTCTGCGAGACGCTGGTCCAGGTTGACGAGGGCATGGAGTGCCCCAACTGCGGGGCCCCGCTCGAAGTGGCATGAAGGTTCGCCTTACTCGCCGACTCAGCTGATTCCGCACGTTTGGATCCAGCGGCGCCCTTGCAAACGAAGAATTCCGCATCTTTGGCGCCAACCGCGCCCTAAGCCGCTCGAGGAAGAGACCGATTAGGTGAGAGATGCAGTCCCGGCGATGATGCCCAGCATCCATCGGGCGGCCTCCGCTTCACCCTCTCGGGCGGCCCTGCGCAAGATCCGGATCGCTCGCGGGGTGTCGAGGTCGTCCGCAAGCGCGTTGTTGAACTGAACCACGAGCCGGCGCCCGGCGGCGGACATACCTTTCTTGGGTCCCACCCCTCCCGATTTCGCGGGCTGAGACGGTCCCACCCCCGCCATCTCACCTGCCAGCAAAACGCGCAGGCGCGCAGCCAGCCGAGCGGCTCGCGCCAGCCCCGACCAGCTGAACTCCCAGTCACGCCCATATCGATGCGAGGCCAGATAGAGCCGCACCGCGGCCGCGGGCGCGCGCTCCAGTGCCTGGCTCACGTACACCAGGTTGCCGAGCGACTTGCTCATCTTCCGGCCCTCGTACCGGACGAGACCAGCGTGCATCCAGATGCGAGCGAAGGGAACCTTGCCTGTTAATGACTCGGATTGGGCGCGCTCCGATTCGTGATGGCTGAATGTCAGATCGCGACCACCGCCGTGGATGTCGATCTGCTCGCCCAGGTAGTGCATGGACATCGCCGTGCATTCGATATGCCACCCGGGCCGCCCCGGCCCAAACCGCGATGGCCAAGCCGGCTCTTCCGGCGCGGACCCACGCCACAACGGAAAGTCCAGCGCGTCGCGCTTGGCGCCGGGCCCGACCTCCCCGAGCAAGTCCTCGTGCCTCAGCTTGCCGATCATGGACCGCCGCGTCCGGCGTGACAGCTTGCCGTAACCGCGGTATCTGCTGGCATCGAAGTACAGCGCGTCCGTCTGGTACCCGTAGCCGGCATCGTGCAGGCGGTCGGCCGCATGAAGGATCGGCTTGATCTCATCCGAAACTCGTGGCATGAAGTCGGGCTTTCTCCACCCGAGGGCCTCCATCTCACGCAGGTGGATCGCAGTCTCGCTATCCGCCAGATCTCTCCAGTTGACACCGTCGCGCCGCGCGCGTTCGAACAGCGGGTCATCGACATCGGTGATGTTCTGGACGTAGCGGACGCGGACGCCGGATGCCTCGATGAATCGAATCAGGATGTCGTAGGTGCAAAACGTAAATGCATGGCCCATGTGTCCCGCGTCGTAAGGGGTCACTCCACACACGTAGAGCCTGACCGCCCGGCCGCCCTGACCAGGGCTGGGCTTGACGCCCACTTTCCGCCGGCTCAGCGTGTCGTGCACGCGAAGCTTGAGCGGAGCGTCAGGCACCGAACGCAAAGCCCCTGAAACCGCGGGCTAGTCGACCGAGCGCGAGAGAACCGATGCGTCGGCGCGGAGCGCTTCGGCCCTGTTGGTTTTCTCCCAAGGCACGCCAAGGTCGTCCCGCCCGAAATGGCCGTAGGCGGCGGTGGGCCGGTAGATCGGTCTCATCAGGTCCATGTTCGCGATGATCGCGGCGGGCCTCAGATCGAAATGCCGCCGCACCAGCTCGAGCAGCTCGGATTCCGCCACGGCAGCGGTGCCAAACGTCTCTACCGCAACCGAGGTCGGGTGAGCGCGTCCGATCGCATACGACACCTGAACCTCGCACCGCTCGACCAGCCCAGCCGCGACCAAATTCTTGGCCACATACCTCGCCGCATATGCGGCTGAGCGGTCGACCTTGCTCGGGTCCTTGCCGCTGAACGCCCCGCCGCCATGGCGCGCGACCCCGCCGTACGTGTCGACGATGATCTTGCGTCCGGTCAGCCCGGCATCTGCGGCCGGTCCGCCGACGATGAACTTGCCGCTCGGGTTGACCATGATCTTCGTGTGGGCATCGATCAGCATGCCCTTGAGCACCGGGTTGATGACGAGCTCGCGGACACCCTCATCGATATCCTTCTGACTCACGTTGACAGCGTGATGTGTCGAGACGACCACGGCCTCGATCCGCTTGGGCTTCCCGAACTCGTACTCGACGGTGACTTGAGTCTTGCCGTCCGGCCGCAGAAACGGTAGCGAGCCATCCCTGCGCGTCTCCGCGAGTCGTCGCGCCAAGCGGTGCGCGAGCGAGATCGTCAACGGCATCAGCTCGGGAGTCTCGCGGCATGCGAAGCCGATCATCATGCCCTGGTCGCCCGCTCCCTGCAGTTCGAACGGATCGTCCTCGAGCGTGCCCTCACGCTCTTCCAGCGAATGGTCGACGCTCGCTGCGATGTCAGGCGACTGCTCTTTGAGGTAAACCTGGATCAGTGCATGGTCGGCGTCGAACCCGATGTCCTCGCTGTTGTAGCCAATGCCGCGGATCGTGTCGCGGATCGTGCGCTGAATGTCCAGCTCGGCATGCGTAGTGACTTCGCCGATGACCACGCACAGGCCTTTCGTGATCGCTGTCTCACAGGCGACGCGCGCGTGCGCGTCCTGCGCAAGCATTCCGTCAAGGACGGCATCGGAGACCTGGTCGCACACCTTGTCGGGATGGCCCTCGGTCACCGACTCGGATGTGAGCAGGAACGAGCGCGAGGCGCTGAAGGAAGTTGCCACAACGACCGCCAATGATATTGGGGTCAGCTGCCGTTGCGCTGGCGGCGATCCTCCGGGGCCTGTCCGAGCAGCTGTGCCTGCAGCGCGAAGATGTCGTCCAGGACCCGATCGATACGCCGGCCCTCGAGGCGGTGGTCGGCGATGACGCCCGCACGTTCGAGGTGTCGCCGCAGGGAAGTCCCCAATGGCCCGTCGACACGCGTGCGCCCTCCAACCTGGGCCTCCTCGAGCAGCTGGAGGCACCGGTCGAGCGCAAGCTGGCGAAGCCGGTGCTCCCGAACCGTCATCTATGTGCCCAGCACCTCCACGCGGGCGGCCGCGGTGACGCGAACCTTGACCTCGTTGAGGGCCGGAAGCGTGTAGGAAGGGCTGCTCGGTTTGCCGTCGGACGTGAACGACACCGGGTGGCAGGGACATTCGAGAAGGCTGGAGCCGCTCTCCCACCACAGCTCGCAAGGCAGGTGCGAGCACATGGAGGACACGGCGGTCACGGTTTGGCCGCGGCGAAACACGAAGGCGCCCACAGCGCCCGCCCTGACCAGCTTGCCCTGACCTTCCCTGAAATCCGCCATCGCGCCCACGTCTGTCCAACGGCCGTTCCTCGGCACGACAGGGCTCGATGCGGATATAGGCAACGGGGCTGGAGAGGAAGCCAGCTCCCTCCCGACAATTCCGCCCGCCAGCGCACCCGCGGCCACACCGAGTCCGGCCACGAGCGCCGCACGTCGAGTCAATCGCGGCTCGCGAGGCGTGGAATCCAGGATTTGTGCCAGGCGGTGCCGGAAAGCCGGGCTCATGCGCTGGGGGCCCGACCGGGCGGCCGCGAGCCGCGCAGCGGCGATGATCGCTTGCTTTTCCTCGGCGTCACCTGCCCGCAGTCGCAGCCGGCGGCCGTGCAGCAGGTCTTCGACGATGCGCTCGATCCGGTTCTCGGGTTGCTCAGGCATCCGGATCAACCTTCGCCGCGGCGCGCAGCGCGCGCAGTTGCATGACCTTGACCGCACCAACCGTCGAACGCATCTCGGCAGCCACTTCCTTGAGTGAGTACCCGTGCAGGAAACGCAGCTCGAGCACCCGGCGGTAGTTGTCGCTCAGTCGCTCGAGGATTCGTCGCGCCCTCTCCGCACTCTCGTCCGACGGCGGCCCCTGGGGTACCGCCAGTGCGAGGTCCTCGTGGAGCTCGGCCTGCGACACCCCCAACCGGGTGCTCCAGAACGCACCCAGCACGGACCGCGCCGTGGCGAACAGGTAGCCTCGGATCGCGCTCGCGGGCGCGCCCTGGCGCAAGCGCGGGATGGCTTTCATCGCCACCTGCTGGGTGAGGTCCTCGGCGTCGGCGCGGTTTCCCACCCGCGCGTAGATGAAGGCGTACACAAGCTCCAGCTCGTCGAGAGCGATGTCGGTCGCGCGCGTCGCGCTCGGAAGCTCGACGACCTCGCCGGAGTCCTCCGATGACGCGGACGAATCACTTGGGCTCCGGGGATCCAGGGTCATGCAACTGCTACGCGAACAGGTTCCCGCAGAGCAGATAGGTGGCGTTCGTACCCTGCATGTCCGGTCCCGCGTGCACGACCACGTACCAGGTGCCGGACGCGGGCGGATAGGTGGCGGTGATGGTCGTTTTCGTGTCGGCGTTGCCCTGGGCGTCGGCCGTCACCTCGTTCAGGCCGATGGCGATGCTCCCCCGCTGCTGGCAGCTCCCCAGGTGGATATGCGAGACGTGCTTCGAGTTGGCCTGGAGGCCGCTGATCGCGAGCTCGAGCGTGACGCTTCCGGCCTGGACTTGCAGCGTGGCGGTACCCGAGGCTGTGACCGTGGGGTCGGCCCCGGTGACCTTGAAGCTGAGCCCGCTCGGCGAAGGCGAGGGGCTCGGACTCGCCGCGATCGGGCTTGGAGAGGGTGACGGCGACGCGGCGGCCGTGCCTCCGCCCGAGCCGCAAGCCGAAACGATCACGGCCAGCGCAACGAGCGCGACCCACCGGGTCATGCCTGCAGTCTCGCGTCAATCGTGCTCAAGGCTTTACCGATGCAGGTTACTGGACGCACATCGGCGTTGAGCCTTGATAAACGGTGATGGGCCGGGTTTCCCCGACCCATCAGGTCCATTGTCGCTAGATCGGTCAGGCGTGACGCCAGCCGGGACGGCCGGCCCGGCGCCAGAGCAGGAAGCCGAGACCAAGAAGGATCAGGATCGGGCCCACCGCGCCCAGGCCGGTGACCAGGTAGTTGACGGTGGCGACGAAGTTGTGCGCGGCGTCGCTGAGAGCGGACGCGAATCCCCAGCTGTCTGAGGGTGCCGCCGTCACGGGTGCTCCGGCCTCGGTGATCTGCACCGAGATGGTGCTGAATGCCACGTTGTGCTCGATGTACTGGATCTGGCCTTTGAGCTGCTCGATCTGACCCGTGATCGCCCCGATCTGGTTCTGCACCTGGATGATTTGCTCGACGGTCTGGGCCTTCGCCAGCAGGGCGAGCATCGCGTCGCGCTGCGCCTCCTCGTTGGCGAGCCTCGAATGGAGGTCTACGTACTGCAGGCTGACGTCGTTGCCGCTGATGTGCTCGGTCTGGACCTTGCCCATCTTCGACAGTGCGTCGATGGTCTCATCGAACTTCGTGGCGGGAACCATGAAGCTGATCACGCCTGTGCGGATCTGGTCGTTGGTGATGGGGTTGGCCTGGGCGTCCGTCCCCGAGACGTAGCCCTGCTCGAGCTCGACCAGCGACCGTACCGAGGCGAGGCTGCTGTCGAACGAGCCTGACTTCACGCTGATCGACAGCTGAGCCGACCGGATGACCTGCGGACCCTGGACGGGCGGCACGACGTCACCGCCCGGGTTGGTGGTGGTGCCCGCGCCGCCCGGGCCCGGACCTCCCTTGATGGGCGCCACGGTCCCAGAACCTGGGGCCGCCACGCCCGAGCCGGTCGTGCCTTCGCGCGAAACTGGCCCGCCCGAGCCGCCGCCTGAGCCTGCGCCGCACGCGGCGGCCGCCACGAGGATCCCGAAGCAAAGCGCGATTACGACTAGGAACCGTTTCATGTGACCGCCTCCCGTATTGATGAAGACCAAACGCAGACCGGCGGTGTGGGTAACATCCGCACTCGTGCTCCAGGTCCGCAACCTCGCCATCGACGTCGCGGCGCGCCGGGTTCTGTCCGACGCGAGCTTCACCGTGGCCGCCGGCGACAAGGTCGGGCTGGTGGGCCGCAACGGGGCGGGCAAGACCAGCCTCCTCAAGGTGCTCGCGGGGGAGCACGACCCGGAGGCGGGGCTGGTGCTCCGCCGCGGCTCGCTGGGATATGTGCCGCAGAACCCCCGACCCCGTGCCGAGGCCGCGCAGACGGCCCTGCTGCACATCCTCTCCGGCCGCGGCCTCGACAAGGCGGCCGCTCGGCTGGAGGAGCTGCACCGTCAGCTCGAGTCGGACCATTCGGCGGCCATCCTCCAGCGGTTCTCTGACGCGGAGGAACGCTTCCGCCTCGACGGTGGCTACTCCGGCGAGTCCGACGCCCGGCGCATCGCGACCGGTCTTGGATTGAAGCCGGATCGCGTTGACCTGGCCCTGGGGGTGCTGTCGGGAGGCGAGAGGCGTCGAGTCGAGCTGGCGCGGGTCCTGTTCGCCGCCAACGACCTCATCCTCCTCGACGAACCGACGAACCACCTCGACAGCGACGCGAAGGCGTGGCTGATGAGCTTCCTCCGCGAAAACCGGGGCGCGGTGATCGTGGTCAGCCACGACCTCGTCCTTCTAGATGCGGCGATCACGCGCGTGCTCCACCTGGACGCCGGCAGGTTGATCGAGTACCGCGGCACCTACTCCCAGTACCAGCAGGCCCGCGCGCTGGAGGAAAAGCGAATCACCTCGCTCGCCGGCCGCCAGGAGGCCGAGATCAAGCGCCTGAGCGTCCTCGCCGAGGTCATGCGGCGCCAGACGGCCAAGCGCGCGCGGACCGCGAAGTCGATCTTCAAACGCGTCGACCGCCTGAAGGCTCAGCAGGTGAGCGCGCCTCGCCGCGAGCGCAAGGTCAAGGTGCATTTTCCGGATCCACCGCACAGCGGCCGCGTCGCGCTGACGGCCGAGAAGCTGGCGAAGGGCTATGGCGGCCCGATGGTGTTCCGCGACGTCAGCTTCGAGGTTGAACGCGGGCAGCGCCTGCTTGTGATGGGGCTCAACGGCGCCGGCAAGACGAGCCTTCTGCGCATCCTCGCGTCCGAGACCCAGCCGACGGCGGGATCCTTCCGATTGGGACACAACGCCTCGCTGGGCTACTACGCGCAGGAGCACGAGGGCATCCGCGCGGGCGTCACCGTGCTCGCTCACATGCGCGAGCAATCGGACGCTGAAGAGCGCGTCCTGCGAGCGCTGCTGGGCAGCTTCAGCCTCACCGGCGACATCGCCCGCCAGGACGCCGGCACGCTCTCGGGCGGCGAGAAGACAAAGCTTGCGCTGGCGCAGCTGGTGGCCGGTCGCCACAACCTCCTGCTGCTCGACGAGCCGACCAACAACCTCGACCCGCCGTCGCGCAAAGGCGTCGCCCATGCCCTGGCGGAGTGGCCCGGGACGATGGTCATCGTCAGCCACGACCCGGAGTTCGTCGAAGCGCTGCGGCCGGGGCGAGTGCTGTTCATGCCCGAAGGCCGGCTGGACTACTGGGAGGAAGACCTGCTGGACGTGGTGTCGCTCGCCTGACCCACAATTAGCAAGTGGGCACGACCCGAGTACGCGAGATCGTGATGCCCGACCTGGAAGGCGCCGAAGAGATCACCATCGGCGCCTGGAGCAAAAAGAAGGGCGATCACGTGGACGAAGGCGAGACCCTGCTCGAGGCGCTCACCGACAAGGTCAACGCCGAGATCCCTTCTCCGGTCAGCGGAGTGGTCGAGGAGCTGCTGCTGGGCGAGGGTGACCCGGTCAAGCCGGGCCAACCGATTGCGAG
>DASWGF010000079.1:0-3001 GCA_036393875.1 Candidatus Dormiibacterota bacterium | reverse complement strand
CAGGCGGGGGTGACCATCGACAACGCCAGGCTGTTCAAGGATCGCGAAGAGGTCATCCTGGCCTCGCTCGAGGCGCTCGCCATAGCGGTCGACTCCCGGGACCCTTACACGGCTGGGCACTCAGAGCGCGTGACGCAGTACGCAGTCGTGATCGCGAAGCAGATGAACTACTCGCCCGACGACGAGAGCGCGTGGGGGCGCCTCGAGCGCGGATGTCGCGTGCACGACATCGGCAAGGTCGTCGTGCCCGACGCCGTGCTCCAAAAGAGGGGCAAGCTGACCAGCGAAGAGTTTGCGAAGATGCGCGAGCACCCGTTGGTGGGCTTCAACATCCTGAGCGGGCTGAAGATGCTGACCGACGAGCTGGTCATCGTGCGCTCCCACCACGAGCGCTACGACGGCAAAGGCTATCCCGACCGCAAGAAGGGAGGCGAGCTGCCGATGTTCGCGTGGATCGTCAGCGCTGCAGACGCCATCGATGCGATGACGTCCGATCGGCCCTACCGAAAGGGAATGTCTCTCGACGTCGCGATCGCGCAGGTACGCGAGGGCGCGGGCACCCACTTCCACCCCGATGTGGCGGAGGCGGTAATGGACGCGGCCCAAGGCGGCTTGCTGAAAGTCATCGCTCAGGAGTCGCTGTACCACGACGCGCCGGCTGTGGGCGCCTTCGAAAACCCGACCACGTAAGTCGTTGACCCCGACGTCTGAGCCCGAATGGCAGCGCATCGCCTCCGCCCGCCACCTGTTCGCCGTCGCGGAGGCTCGCAGCCTCGGATAGTCGACTTCATCAGGATCGAGGGCGGGCTTTTCATTGTGGACACGCCCAAACCCGGTCGCAGGCAAGCAAGGACAGGTCAACATCAACACCGGCAGGGCCCTTTCCCAGTCCCTTCGGGGCCCGTCTTTCCCCACCCGGCGTGCTCGCTGCGCGAGCAGGCCGACCTCCCCGCGTGGCGGGGAGGCGAGTTAGCGCCCCACCTTAGTCCCTATTCCTGGATGCGGTCAGTAGGCCTTTGCGAGGGAGACCCGGTGCTTGGCCGGCTTGCCGCACACGAGGCATTGGCCTGATGGCTTCTCGTCGGGGTCGATCGTGCGGATCGTGACCCCGCCCGCTTCGGCCCTGATCCTCGCCTCGCACTCGGCGTCACCGCACCACGGCGCCCACACGAACCCGGCCCGCTCCCGGAAGTGCGCGACCACCTCGGCCAGTGTCGACAGCTCGAATGTGTTCTGGCGCTGAAATTCCTGCGCACGCTCGAAGAGCCTCGACTGGAACGTGGCGAGCTCCTTCTGCAACCGCTCCGCGATGCCGGCGACGGGCATTGGCCGCCGCTCCCGCGACAATCGATCCACCAGCTCGACCTGGCCGGCGTCCACGTCTCGCCCGCCGACGTTCAAGCGCAGGGGCACTCCCTTGAGCTCCCAGTGTGCGTACTTGTCGCCAGGCCGCTCGTCGCGCCAGTCGACGCGGTGGCGGATCCCGGCGGCCTTCAGCTCACGCGCCCAGCCGTCGACGAACCCTTCGACCTTGGTGCGGCCCTCGGCGTCGCGGAAGATGGGCACGACGATCACCTGGATGGGCGCCACCATCGGTGGAACGATCAGGCCCGAATCGTCGCCATGCGCCATCACAAGTGACCCGACGAGGCGCGTGCTGATTCCCCACGACGTCGAATAGCAGAGCTCTTTCTCGTTGTCCTTGTTGGAGAACGAGATGTCGTAAGCGCGGGCGAAGTTCTGGCCGAAGTAGTGCGACGTCCCCATCTGCAGGGCGAGGCTGTCGCGCATGAGGCCTTCGACGGTGAGGGTGTGAACTGCGCCGGGGAAGGTTTCCGCCGGCGATTTCTTGCCGCTGAGGACAGGAACCGCGAGCCAGTCCTGGGCGATGGACCGGTAGTAGCCGAGGATCAGGTCCGCCTCATCGACAGCTTCCTGCGCGGAGGCGTGGAAGGTGTGGCCCTCCTGCCACCAGAACTCGCGCGAGCGCAGGAAGAGCCGCGACCGCATCTCCCAGCGGACCACGCTGTTCCACTGGTTCGTGAGTTTGGGCAGGTCGCGATGGCTCTGGATGTAGCGCTTGATCAGCGACCCGACAATCGTCTCCGACGTGGGTCGGACCGCGAGTGGCTCCTCCAGCTCGTCCATCGTCGCGCCCGCCCTGGTCACCCACGCGACCTCGGGCGCGAACCCCTCGATGTGCTCCGCCTCCTTCATCAGGAAGGAGCGTGGGATGAGGAGCGGGAAGGCCCAGTTCTCGTGCCCGCTCTCCTTGATCATGTCGTCGAAGGCGCGCGTGATCGCCTCCCACATGGCCCAGCCATAGGGGCGCACCACCATCATGCCGCGCACGCCGGACCAGTCCGCCAGCTCCGCTTTGCGGACGACGTCGGTGTACCACCGGTCGAAGTCGTCGGACATCCTGGTGATGTCCTTCACGAAATCCTGCTGCTCCTCAACTTCTTGTTTCATGTCTTGCTCCCAAAGATCATAGATTTGAGTTCTGATCGTCACGCCCCACCGGCCCTTCGGGCCACCTCCCCACAAGTGGGGAGGCCGGGGCTAAAGCGGGAGCGGGAGCGGAGCCGGGCCCCGGCCATTCTCGGCCGCGATCGCGTCGATCTCAGCCAGGAGCACTGCGAGCAGTTCTTCTTGAGCCACGGTCTTGTACAGCTTACCTTTCTTGAAAATCACGCCTTTGCCGCGCCCGCCGGTGACACCGATGTCGGCGTGGCGGGCTTCCGCGGGTCCGTTCACGACGCAGCCCATGACAGCGACTGTGATCGGCACCTTCAGCCGGGCGATGTGCGCCTCGACCGCCTTGACGGTGGGCACCATGTCGTACTCGAGGCGGCCGCACGTCGGGCACGCGACCAGGGTCGCGCTCTCGTTGCGGATGGCTAGCGTCTTGAGGATCTCGTGGGCGACCCGCACCTCCTCCCGCGGATCGGAGGTGGCGAGCGACACGCGGATGGTGTCCCCGATGCCCTCGCTCAGCAGG
>DASWGF010000078.1:0-14412 GCA_036393875.1 Candidatus Dormiibacterota bacterium | reverse complement strand
GCGTGCATCAACCCGCCCCAGACCGGTTACCTCTACTACTTCACGGACCCAGACGGAGTCACGCACTTCGAGACGAATCAGACTGACTTCTGCCGCGACCTGGCACAGCACGGCATGAGCTGCTGAAGGCGTCGCGCGACGGAGGTCCGACGCAGATTCGCGACATCGGCGGCCGGAGCCAAGGAGAGGGTGGCGCTAGGAGGAGCGCATCTTTGATGCGTGACGACGCAGCGCCGGGCCCCTCGACGCCGGCTTCAGCGCCGCGGCGTAAGCCGCCGCGCCCGGCCGCCTAGGGCGCGAAGATGCGAGGAACTTCCGGCGCAAGACGCCATGTTTTTCTGCTCGGTCACGGGATCTCCTACTCGGCGAGTCCCGCCATGCACAACGCGGCATTTGGTGCGCTGGGGCTGGACTGGACGTACGAGCTGCTGGATGTCCCACCGGCCGAGCTGACCGATGCCATACGCAGGCTGCGATCAACCGACACGGGTGGGGCCAACGTCACGATTCCGTACAAGCGCACGGTGATGGACCATCTGGACACCATCGACCCGGAGGCCGTACGCGCCGGCGCGGTCAACACCATCGGCAGGGAGGGGGCCCGGCTCACCGGGTCGAACACCGATGTGGCAGGCATCCGGTCGGCGATCGCGGACATCGGGCTCGAGGCCCGCGGAGCCGACGTATTGATCCTCGGGGCCGGCGGATCGGCCCGGGCGGCGGCGATCGCCCTCGACGGGGCGCATTTGACCTTCGTGGCCAGGCGACCCCACGAGGTCGACTTACCCGGGCGAGTGGTCGCGTGGACCGATCCGTCGTGGCCGCGGTCAGCGCGGTCTGCCGATCTCCTGTTGAACGCGACACCGTTGGGTCGGCGCGAGGAGATGCCCCTGCGGCCCAACGCCCTCCCCCGCGATGGCGCTGTCATCGACCTCGTCTACGTCGTTGGCGGCACGCCGCTCGTGCGCAAGGCGCGCTCGCTGGGGCTGCGCGTTGCCGACGGGTGGGGAATTCTCCTCGCGCAGGGCGCGCGCTCGTTCGAGATCTGGACCGGAAAGCCCGCGCCGCTCGAGGCCATGCGCCAAACTCTCCCGCAATGAGTCAGGTCGTGATTTGAGCCACCTGCTTGTCGCTGTCGCGGCGGCAGTAGTCGGAGCGGCGTGCGGCTGGCTGGTGCGCTTGGGCTCGGTGCGGCTCGCGAAACTCGAGGGCCTCGAGTCGCGCCACCAGCCCTGGCAGGTCTGGGGGCCTGTGATTGCGTCGGCGGTGGTCTTGGCCGCCTTCGGCTACGAGCTCGGCGCGACGTGGTTGCTGCTGCTGCACAGCGCCTTCGGCCTGGTCCTCGTGCAGGTTATCTTCTTCGACCTCGAGCACCGCCTCATCCTCGACCGGGTGATCTTTCCGGCGATGGGGCTCGCCCTGGCCGTGAGCATCTTCAACCACCCGTGGTGGGCCGGGCTGGCGAGCGGCATCGGCGCCGGCCTCCTATTCGCGCTCATCGCCCTGATCGGCGCGCTGATCTTCAAGGCCGAGGCGATGGGGTTCGGGGACGTCAAGCTCGCGGTGTTCATCGGCCTGCTGGTGGGGTGGCCGTACACGGTGACAGCCCTTTTCTACGGCGTGCTCCTGGCCGGCGCGGTCTCGATCGGATACGTGATCTGGAAGCGATCGTTGAAGGGGACGATCGCCTATGGTCCATACCTGGCCGTTGGCGCGCTGATCCTCCTCTTCCAAATGCGATAGGGTAGGCGCCTCATGTCGTCTGAGCTGCTTCCCGGCGAAAACCTCGTCCTCAAAGCCCACCAGCACTGGATCGTGATCGTGAAGAGCCTTGTGTTTCCGATCGCTTTGCTGATCTTGATGGCGCTGATCGACATCTTTTTCCACACCGATTCCTTCCGCCGAGACAAGAAGATCATCGTGACGTTGGTCGTGGTCGCGATCGCCGGGCTGTGGCTGATCGTGGTGTGGGTCCGCTGGCAAGCGACGGCCTACACCCTCACCGACCAGCGCATCAAGATCGAGACGGGCGTGTTCGGCCGGTCCTCGAAGACCATCCCAATCGACCGCATCCAGGACGCCACGACCAGGCAGACCGTCTTCGGGCGCATGCTTGGCTATGGCCGGGTCGAGGTCGATGCCGCCGGCGCCCAGGGCGCCGAGGTGCTCGACCACATGCCCAACCCGGGCGCGTTCCGCGACCAGGTCTTCATGCTGTCTGAGCGGCGTCGTGGCGGCGCGTCGGGCGCGCCGGCGCCGGCGAACCCGAGCGGCGTTTAGTCGATCCGGAAGCCACTCGCGCTCATCGGGTTCATGGGTTCGGGCAAGACGGTCGTCGGCGGCCTGGTCGCCCAGCGTTCGGGAGCAGCATTTCGCGACCTGGACCTGATGGTCGAAGACCAGGCGGGCATGGCGGTCTCCGACATCTTCGCGATTCACAGCGAGGCTGTTTTCCGCGCCATCGAATCGAGCCTGCTGCCCAAGGCGCTCCAGCCCGACACTGTGGTCGCCCTCGGCGGTGGCGCGACGGTTGATGACGCCAACTGGAAGCTGATCCGCGAGCTGGCGACGACCGTTTACCTCGAAGCATCCTTCGAGACGATCTGGGCGCGGATCGGCCACCAGGCGAATCGGCCGCTGTTTTTCGGCCATCCTCGCGACGAGATCCAGGCGCTCATGAACCGGCGCCGGCCCCGCTACGAAGAGGCGTTGCATCGCGTCAACGCAGACGCACCGCTGGACGAGGTGGCGAGCGAGGTCATGAAGCTTTGGTCCGCCTGATCGTCGACGCGGCGCGGGGGAGCTATCCCGTCGTGATCGGCAGCGAGGTCCACCGCGAGCTGCGCAACCTCGTCCGGCGATTGGATCCGTCGTCGGCGGTGATCGTGACCGACTCCAACGTGCGGCCGTGGGCCCACAAGGTCGCCAAGGCCATCAAGCCGTCAGGTGTGAAGCCGTCGATCTATGTGGTCCCGGCGGGCGAGCGCTCGAAGTCGATGAGCGCGCTCCATGACGTCCTCGCCTTCTTCGAAAGACAGAATGTCGACCGAGCCGGGCTGGTGATCGCGGTGGGCGGCGGCACCGTCGGCGACCTCGCAGGATTCGCCGCGTCGGTCTGGTTGCGCGGGATTCGAGTGGTGGCGGTGCCGACGACCTTGCTCGCGATGGTCGATTCGAGCGTCGGAGGCAAGACGGGTGTCAACGGCGTGCGTTCCAAAAACGCCATCGGAACTTTCTGGCCGCCATCGGCGGTCGTGGCCGACGTGGCCTGTCTCGAAACGCTGCCACCGGTGATCTATCGGGACGCGTTCGCCGAGGTTGTAAAGTACGGCGTCGCGATGGATCGGGGCATCTTCGAGCTCCTGCAGAAGGAACGCGAGCGGCTGCTTGCGGGGGACCGTCGCACCCTCGAGCGGATCGTCTTCCGCTGCGTCACCGCCAAAGCTCTCGTCGTCGCCAGGGACGAACGCGAGCGTGGCCCGCGCGCAATCCTCAACTACGGCCACACCGCGGGCCACGCTCTCGAAGCCGCGAGCCGGTTTCGCGTTTCCCACGGCCGGGCGGTGGCGTTCGGCATGCGTGTGGCCGCGAGGATCGCCCTGTCGCTGGATCTCTGCGGACCGCGCCTGGTCGAGGCGCAGGATGCGCTGCTGACCGAGTACGGATTGCCCGATCGGTCGCCGGCCGTCGATCCCGCTCGTGTCTTGGCCGCCATCGAGCACGACAAGAAAGCGCGCCGAGGCCGCGTGGCCTGGGTGATGCCAAGACGCCTCGGCCACGCGGAACCTGGGCACGTGGTGCCGGCCGGGGTCGTGCGCAGGTTCGTGCGCAAGGCGCTCGCATGAAGCGGTTCCTCGTCGTCAACGGCCCCAACCTGAACCTGCTCGGCAAGCGGGAGCCCCACATCTACGGGACCAAATCGCTGGCCGACCTGATGGAGGCGATCCGCGTCAAGGCGGGTGAGCTGAAAGTCGAGGTTGAATTCTTTCAGGGCAATGGAGAGGCGGAGATCATCGACTTCCTACAGAAGGAGTCTCCGGGGTCTGCGGGCATCATCATCAACCCGGCCTCTTTCGCGCATTACTCGCTGGCCCTTTTCGACTGCCTGCAGGCGCTCGCCATTCCGACCGTAGAGGTGCACATCTCCAATGTTCACGCACGCGAGGAGTTCCGCTCGAAAATGGTGACGGCGCGGGCTGCGCGTGGCGTGATCGCCGGCCTTGGATTCGCCGGTTACCTGCTCGCGATGGAGTACCTGGCCGAGCAGCCGGAATGATCTCGACCGGCGACTTTCGCAACGGGACCATGTTTGAGATGGACGGGCAGCTGCTCGAGGTCGTCAACGTCGAGCACATCAAGCTGGCCCGGGCGGGCGCGGTCATCAAAGCCAAGCTTCGCAACCTGTTGACCGGGTCCATCTTCGACCAGAGCTTTCGCAGCGGCGACAAATTCCCGACGGTCCGCATCGACAAGACCGAAGCGACCTACCTCTATTCGGATGGCACGCACCACCACTTCATGGACACGCGCACCTATGACCAGGTGCCGGTCGACGAGGAGATGCTCGAGTCCGTGCTGCCGTTGCTCAAAGAAGGCAGCATCGCCTACTTGCTGAAGTACCAGGGCAAGCTCATCGGGGTCGAGCTCCCGATCAACGTCGAGCTGAAAGTCGTCAAGACGGACCCTGGGTTTCGTGGCGATACGGTGTCCGGCGGCACCAAGCCGGCGACACTCGAGACGGGAGCTGTGATCCAGGTGCCGCTGTTCATCCAGACCGGGGATCTGATCCGGGTCGACACCCGCTCCCAGACCTACATGGAACGGGCTTAGGGGGCGAGGGCGTAGCATCGGCTCCATGGGTAGCAACGGCGGCTTGGGTGCGGTGCGGGTGGCCAATGAGGTCATCGCCAGCATTGCGGCGCTGGCCGCCTGCGAGATGGAAGGCGTCTCGGGCATGGACGAGCACTCGGCGCGCCACTTCGGTGACTGGGTCCGCCGTCAGACCGCCCATCGAGGCGTGCGCGTGATTGTCGAAGCCGATCGATCCATCCACCTCGAAGTGTTCATCACCGTCGACTCCGATGCGAAGCTGGCTGATGTGGCGAGCGCGGTCCAGGGCAACGTGGTCGAGGCGACCGAGCGAATGCTTGGGCTCGAGGTTGGCGAGGTCAACGTTTTCGTCTCCAGCATCGCCTTCTCGAACTAACAGGTCAGCGATTGGGGAAGCGGCACCAGGCCAGGGAGCTGGCGCTCAAGGTCCTGTTTCAGCTCGAGGCTTCGGATGATGATCCCGAGGAGGTGCTGCTCTATCACGCGGGTGAGGGCGCGGCGACCGCGGACGTCACGGCCTTTGCCGGCCAGCTGGTGCGTGGGGTCATCGCCAACCGGGAGAAATTGGACGCCGTCCTCAGCGAGGCCTCCGACAACTGGAAGCTCGACCAGATGGCCAAGGTGGACCGCATCGTGCTTCGTATCGCCATATACGAGATCACGATCGACCGCCGCGTACCGACCAAAGCCGCCATCAACGAATCGATCGAGCTCGCCAAGACCTTCTCGGGCGACGAGGCGGGACGCTTCGTCAACGGCATCCTGGGTCGCGTCGCCGCGACGGTGACTTGAGCACTCAGCCTCAGCCCAGCTTCGAAGACCTCCTGTCGAGCCTCGAGCAAACCATCGGGAGGCTGGCCGAGGGTACCGCCCCGCTAGACGAGCTCGTCGCGGCCCACGAGCGCGCCGGCCGGCTCCTCGCCGAGGCCGAAGCTCGCCTGGAGTCCCTGAAAGCCAGGGCGGACGCCCTCTCCGCACAATTGCGGGGTTGAAGTACTTACTGGCCCCGATCGTGGCCTGGACGATCTGCCAGGTCGCCAAGGTGACTCTGACGTCGGTGCGGCAGCATAGGCTGAACCTGCGCGTACTCGCCGAAACCGGTGGGATGCCGAGCAGCCACAGCGCGATCGTCGCGGGCCTGGCGACAGCCATCGGTAAATATGCGGGAGTCACTTCCCCTCAATTCGCGATCGCCCTTATCTTCTCGTTCGTGGTCATGTACGACGCCGCGGGCCTCCGCCGCGCCGCCGGGCGCCAGGCCGCGGTATTGAACCGCCTGGTCGAGGACCTGGTGCACATGCGCGGCGTGCAGGAGCCCGTGCTGAGGGAGCTGCTCGGCCACACGCCCTTCGAGGTGCTCGTGGGCGCGGCCATCGGAATCGGCGTGGGCCTCATCCTCTAGACGTGACTCGGCTGGATGTGCTGGTGATGAAAAGTGGCCTTGCCGAGTCGCGCGAGCGGGCCCAGGCGTTGATCCTGGCGGGCAAGGTGCGCGTCGCCGGTGAGACGATCCGCAAGCCAGACCGCTCCGTGAGCGAGGATGCCGCGATCTCCGTCGAGTCAGCGCCCGACTACGCCAGCCGCGGTGCGCTCAAGCTCGCGCCGGCGCTCGAAACGTTCGGGGTCGATCCGTCCGGACGGGTGTGCGCCGACATCGGAGCCTCGACCGGCGGTTTCACGGACGTGCTGCTCCGACGCGGCGCCGCGCGTGTGTACGCAATCGATGTCGGTCGCGGCCTGCTGCATTGGCGGCTGCGGTCTGACCCGCGCGTGGTGGTGATCGAGCGGGTCAACGCCCGAGAGCTGGAGTCGTTTCCGGAGCCGGTGTCGCTCATCGTCGTCGACGTCTCCTTCATCGGGTTGGAGAAGGTGCTGCCCGCCCTGCGACTGGCCGCGCCCGAGGCGGAGGTCGTGGCCCTCTTCAAGCCCCAGTTCCAGGTCGGTAGGGGCGAGGTGGGGAAGGGGGGTGTCGTACGCGATCCGGTGGCGGTCGAGGCCGCCCTGCGCCGGCTGCGCGAGTGGTGCGCCGGCCACGGGTACGAGGTCCGCGCCGAGGCTCCCTCCGAGCTGACCGGCGCGGAAGGCAACCAGGAGATCTTCCTGCACCTCCTACCGGCATGAAGGTCGGCATCATCCGCGCGCCGCGTGCAGAAAAGTCCGTGACCGCGAGTGCGGTCAAGACGATCGAGGCGCACAACGGCGAGGCCTGGGTGGCCGATCGCGACGGCCCCGTGAGCGCGATCACCCGCCGGCTCAAAGGCACGACCCTGATCATCACCCTGGGCGGCGACGGGACGTTCCTCGCCGGCGCGCGCCTCGCCTCGCCGCGCGGCATCCCCCTCCTCGGCGTCAACCTCGGACGCTTGGGCTTCTTGACGGAGCTCGACGCGCACGAGCTCGAGGCGGGCCTGAAGCGATTCTTCGGGGGCGACTACCGAGTCGAAGAGCGCAACGTGCTGCAAGCAACTCTGACCCGAAACAAACAGACCATCGCGACGGCGATCGGGCTCAACGAGGCGGTCATCAATCGCGCGGGTGAGGCACGGATGCTCAGGGTGGAGATCGACGTTGGCGGCCAGGCGGTCGGGGTCATAGACGCCGACGGGGTGATGGTGGCGACGGCCACGGGGTCCACCGCATACGCGCTTGCGAGCGGCGGGCCCATCCTCGAACCGACGCTGCGCGACCTCGTGCTCGTGCCCATGAATCCATTCGCGCTCACGGTGCGGCCGATCGTGTTCCCACCCGGCCAGGACATCACTCTGGCGGTGGTTCGCGGGCCGGCCCAGCTGCGCATCGACGGTGGCCGCCGGAGTCGCGCGGTCCAGGCGGGAGACAGGCTGAGGTGCGGCTCCCATCCGCGTCCCCTCAAGGTCGTGCGGTTCAGCCCGCCTGAGAGCTTCTACCGCCGGCTGGCCGAGAAGCTCGGTTGGGGCCGACCGCTGGTTCCGATGAAGTAGGTTGCTCAAAGAACTCAAGGTTCGCGACCTCGCGCTGGTGGCCGAGTCCCGTGTTCGTTTTGGGCCTGGCCTCAACCTTCTGACCGGTGAAACCGGCAGCGGGAAGTCGCTCATCGTCGACGCGCTCGGGCTCACCCTGGGCGCGCGGGGTGGCGCCGACCAGGTCAGGCACGGCGCGCAGCGCGCGACGGTCGAGAGCGTCTTCGACTCTGGAGGTTCGGCCCTCGTGCTCGAACGCGAGCTCGGGAAGCGCGGCGCCGCCAGGATTGACGGACGCAGCGCCAGCCCGGTGCAGCTTCGCGAGCTCGCCCGCAATCTGGTGGCGGTCCACGGACAGCACGAGCACCATGCCCTCCTCGACACGGACACGCAAACCGACCTGCTGGACGGATACGCCGGCGGTCGAGAGATGGGCGTGGCGGTCGGGGTGGCGCATTCCGCCTGGGCCGCCGCCCTGACCGCCCTATCGGAGCTCGAAGCCATGCGCTCGCGCGGCCTTCGGGAGCAGGAGTTCTTGCGCTGGCAGCTCGAAGAGCTCAAGAACGCAGACCTGCGTCCGGGGGAAGATGCCGAGCTGGCCGCCGAGCGTGCCGCGGTCCGGCACGCCGCCAGGTTGGCGGAGCTCGGGCATGAGTCGGTGAGCGCCCTGCACGAGGACGGGATCGGACGCGCTGCCGTGGCGGTGCGGTCAGCCGCCGACCTGGATCCGCGACTGGGGCCGCAGGCCGCCCGTTTGGCGGCCATGGAGGAGGAAGTCGCCGACGTCGCCGCGGAGCTCCGCCGCTACTCGGAGGCCCTCGACTCCGACCCGGGACGCCTGGAGGCGATCGAAACCCGGCTGGCGCTGCTCGACGCCATCAAGCGCAAGCACGGCGGCACCCTCGAAACCGCGATCGCCGAGGAGGAGCGGCTGAAGCGGCAGTTCGGCGCCACCGAAGACCTGGACGCCGCAGTCGGCGCCGCCGAACGGGAGCGGGATCAAGCCCGTGCACACCTCGAGGCTGCGGCCGGCCGCTTGACCAAAGCGCGTGCACAAGGCGCGCTTCGCATGCAGAAGGCGGTCGCCGCCGAGCTCCACGGCCTGAGCCTGGAAGGTGCCCGCTTCGAGGTCGAGCTCCGACCCCGCGCTGAGATCGGTCCCGATGGGGCCGAGCTCGCCGAGATGATGTTTTCGGCCAACCCCGGCGAGCCGCTGGCGCCGCTCGCACGCGTGGCTTCAGGCGGCGAGCTGGCGCGGTTGATGCTCGCGATCAAAACTGTCGGCGCCGACGTCGATCGAATGCCCACGCTGGTCTTCGATGAGGTCGATGCCGGCATCGGCGGCGAGGCGGCGACCCAGGTCGGCCTGCGCCTCAAGGCTCTCGGCGCCAAACGCCAGGTGCTCGTGGTCACGCACCTCGCTCAGATCGCGTCCTTTGCCGACCACCACCTGCTCGTGGAGAAATCCCCTGGCGCCGACGGACGCAACGTCGTGTCCGTGCGCGAGCTGCGCTCCGACGACGAGCGCGCGGCGGAGCTCGCCCGGATGATGAGTGGTGGAGTCACCGCCAAGGCTCTCGCGCGCGCACGCGAGCTGCTCGATGAAGCCCGCACGAGAAAGTGATGGCGGCGCGCAAGCTCTTCAGCGGACCTGACGACCGGCGCATCAAACGCGCACTCTGCGTCGTCGCGCACCCCGACGACATCGAGTTCTATTGCGGCGGCACCGTCTTGAAGATGACGGCTCGCGGAGTGATCGTCGACTTCGTCGTCGCCACCTCCGGCGACAAAGGGACGCGTGATGTCTCCAGGTCACGGGCGAAGGTGGCGCGGCTTCGCGAGCGCGAGCAGGAGGCAGCCGCATATGTGATGGGCGTGAAACGCGTTTCCTTCCTGCGCCATCCGGACGCCGAGCTGGTCGAGGACCTGGAGCTGCGCGAGGAGTTCGTCCGCGAGATCCGCGCCACCAAACCCGACGTCTTGCTCACGTTCGATCCCAACGTCGGGTATCGCTACCACCCCGACCACCGCGTCGTGGGCCGGGTCGCCCTCGACGCCGCGTGGCCGTGCGCCCGCGATCCGCTCACATATCCGAAGGCTGGAGAGCCGCATGAGACGAAGGAGGCCTGGTGCTTCGCAGGCCAGCAGCCGACCCTCGAGGTCGACGTCGGCGATGTTCTCGAGGACAAGATCGAGGCCCGCCTGGCCCACGCGAGCCAGACCCCGAGCCCGGCGGGCTTGCGCCGTCGTTGGCGTTACAGCGCCAGGGTCGAGAGATTTCATCAGGTGGACCTCCGATAGAGTTAGCGCCCGTGGAACCCCCGGTCGCCGGCCCACGTAATCTCGCGAACGCGGCCAGAAATCACGCGAACGCGGCCAGAAATCACGCGAACGCGGCCAGACTGGACGTCAAGACGCCAGTTTTTGAAGGGCCATTGGACCTTCTCCTCGCATTGGCAGAGCGCGAGGAGGTCGACATCTTCCAGGTCTCGCTGGCGCGTATGACTGATGCCTACCTGGTCGAGATCGCGGCGCGTGAAGTAGCCGATCCGCAGGAAATGGCCGAGTTTCTCTGGATGGCGGCGCGCCTGCTGCTGCTGAAATCGATCCGGCTTCTGCCCGGCGAGCCGCCGACCGAAGACGAGACCGACCTCCTTGGTTGGGAGGAAGAGGTGCGCAAGCGCCTCGAGGAGTACCGGATTTACAAGCAGATGGCCGAAGGACTGATGGAGCGGGCGGAGCAAGACACCTTCTCGTTTCCCCCGCCTGCGCGTCCAATTGAGCCGGGGGGCCAAGAGCAGCCGCTCGAGATCGGTCTCCTGGTCGTGGCTTTCAACAGCGTCCTCGCCCGCATCCCGCCGCGGCCGGTGGTGGTCACGGGACGCACCTGGACGCTCGCCGAGAAGCTCGATGTCATCACGCAGCGGCTTCGCCGCGGACCGATCGAGCTGCTCGAGCTGATCCTCGAGTCCGAGGACCGGCTGGAGGCGGTGGTCACGTTCGTCGCGGTGCTCGAGCTTCTGCGCAGGTCGTTGATCACCGTGCGTCAGAAGGAACGCTTCGGGCCGATCCATATCGAGCCCAAACAATCGAACAGCGCCACTTGAGCAGCCTGCCCGCGGCGATCGAAGCCATCCTGTTCAGCTCCAACAGGCCTCTGACGCTACGTGAGCTGCAGCAAGCGACTGACAGCGACAAGACCGCGGTGGAGCACGCCCTGGACGAGCTGCGCGAGTCGCTCCAGGGGCGCGGCGTGATGTTGATGCGGCACCATGACGAGCTTCACCTGGCCACCCGCCCGGCCTTTGCCGGGGCCGTACGGCGGGCGCTGCGTCCTGAGGTTTCCGGCAGGCTTTCGGCGGCCGCCTATGAAACGCTCGCCATCGTCGCGTACCAGCAGCCGGTACCCCGTTCGCGCATTGAAGAGGTGCGCGGCGTCAACTGCGAGAGCGTCCTCACGAACCTCGAGCTGCGCGAGCTCATCACCGAGGTCGGCCGCGGCAGCGGCCCCGGGCAACCGAAGCTCTATGGCACGACGATGCGATTCCTGCACGTGATGGGCCTGGAATCGCTCGACCATCTGCCGAAGCCGACCGTGCCAGGCCTGTGAGACTTCGGATGCGGCGCGATTGGAAAGGCTGAACCGCTTTCTGGCGCGGTCGGGCGTCGCGAGCAGGCGGGGCGCAGATGAGCTGATCGCCTCTGGGTCGGTGCGTGTGAACGGCGACGTCCCACCACCTTCGGGCGTGCTCGTCGACCCGGATCAAGACACTGTCACCGTCGACGGCCGGGTCGTCAGGCCGCGCACGAAGCACCGCTATCTAATGCTCAACAAGCCGGTGGGTGTGATCACGACCGCGAAAGACGAAGCCTCGCGCACGACTGTTCTCGACGCAGTGGGTGAGGAGGGACTCTCCGGGCACCGTTTGTTTCCGGTCGGCCGTCTCGATGCCGACACGAGCGGCTTGCTCGTGCTCACGGATGACGGGGAGCTGGCGTTTCGACTCACGCACCCCCGCTACAAGGTCGCCAAGGAGTATGTCGCGGTTGTCGCCGGAAGCCCGAGCACGGCTGACCTCGATTCGTTGCGGAAGGGCGTCGACCTCGATGACGGCAGGACCGCGCCGGCCGAGGTGGAGGTCGCGGGCTTCGATCCGGCCCTGGGTTCGGGCCACACCGAGCTGCGAGTGGTCATCCGGGAGGGCCGCCACCGCCAGGTGCGCCGGATGCTGCACGCCGTTGGCCACAAGGTGCAGTCGTTGCGGCGCACCGGGTTCGGCCCGTTGAAGCTCGGCCGTTTGAAGACCGGCGACTGGCGCGTCCTGGGCGAAGCGGAGGTCGAAGCCCTGCATCGGGCGGTCCGGATCGAGCCTCCATGATCATCGCCATCGACGGCGGCGTGGCGACCGGGAAGTCGGCGGTCGGCAAGCGGGTCGCCGAGCGGCTTCGCCTCCCTTTCATCGACAGCGGCCTCATGTACCGCGCCATCACCCGGGTCGCATCCGAGCGCGGCATCGACCCCGGCGACGCTGACGCGGTGGCTGAGCTCGCGCACTTGGTCGACCTCACAGTGGACGGCGAGCGCGTGTGGGCGGACGGGGTGGAGCTGACCGACGGGATTTACGACGCCGACTTCGCCGAAGCCCTGCCTCGCATATCTGCCAACCCGGGCGTGCGCGAGGCGCTGGTCGCGCAGCAGCGAAAGCTTGGACGCAACGGCGTGGTGATGGCAGGCCGTGACATCGGCACCATCGTATTTCCCGACGCGGACCACAAATTCTTCCTGACCGCGAGCCTGGACGAGAAGGTGCGCCGGAGGGAAGGCCAGTTCGAGCGTCGCGGGGAGCGGGTCGATCCCGCCGTGATGCGTCGAGAGGTGGAGACCCGGGACCGCTTCGATACCGAGCGGGCGGTGGCGCCACTGCGGCCGGCTTCCGATGCGTTTGTGATCGACACCGACAACCTCACCGTCGACGAGGTGGTCGACCTCATCGTGAGGCACGTCGAAAAGGGAAGCGTGGGCCGGTGATCTACGCATTCATGCGCTGGCTCATGCGCGCGCTGACGCGCACGTACCTGGTCGGCCTGTTCAACATGGCCGGCGTCGAGAATGTGCCGCGCACGGGGCCGCTGATCGTCTGCCCGAACCATTCGGCGACTCTCGATCCGCCGATGGTCCCGGCGTTCCTGCCGCGTAGCGACTCGTGGAGCATGGCCAAGTCGGAGTTCTTCAAACGCGGATTCCTGACCTGGTTGTTCCGCAGCTACCACGCATTCCCGGTGGTGCGTCATTCGGCGGATCGCACCGCGCTGCGGACGGCCTTCGAGATCCTGAATTCTCGGCACGCGCTGATCATCTATCCGGAGGGCACGCGGGTCGAGTCGGGAGTGCTCGCTCAGCCGGAGCCCGGGGCGGGGTTCATAGCGCAGAAGGCCGGCTGCCCGGTCGTGCCCGTCGGGCTCACCGGCACGCGTGAGTGCCTGCCCAAGGGGGCATGGTGGCCGAGGCGCACACGCGTGAGCGTCACCTTCGGGAAGCCGTTCATCGTCCTGTCGAAACGCCCAGATGGCACGAAGATCACCCGCGAGGAGGCATCGGACGCGATCATGCTCGAGATCGCCGAGCTGCTGCCCGAGCACCAGCGGGGAGCGTTTCGAGACCTGGCGGCGTGGCGAAAGCGCCTGCGAGGGGTGACGGCGCCGGTCGATGCCTAAGGTCTCGAGAAGGACGAAGGACTGGGAAGAGGGAGTAGGGGCCGGGTCCGCAGTCTGAAAGCGTGCGGGTCAGTTGGTCAACGGATGCTGTGAGCACACCTTGTTTTCATGCTTCTTGCAATTAACAGCCCGATCATGTTGACTGTCCAAACAGATGTTCGTATAATGTCAGCATGACGATAGGGTGTGGGGTTCATGTGTCGGGAGAGCTCCTGGGCTACAAGCTCATCGGCCTTCGGCAGGCCATCGACAGCCTGGAGCTGGAGTTCGCGCAGACCGCTGCTGAGTTCGCCCGCACCGACGAGTACGACGAGCAGGGCTCGACCAGTCCCATCGACTGGATCCGCCACACCTGTCACATGACCAGCACCAGCGCGGCCGCGTGCCTGGCGGTGGGCAAGAACCTGGAACGGCTGCCCGAGAGCGTGCAGGCGGTGAAGAGCGGCGACGTCGGTTTTGCTCATCTCACCGTCATGGCCCGCACCTTGAATGCAGTGCCGGATCGCTTTCAAGAGGGCCGGCTCCTGAAGCAGGCGCGGGAGAGCTCGCCGGGCAAGTTCCACTACATCTGCCGTCATTTCCGGCACGCGGCCGACCCCAAGGGTTACGCCGCCGAGCAGGCCGAGCAAGTCGAGAACCGCAGCCTCCACCTGAGCATGTGGGAGGACGGCTCCTATGTGCTCAACGGAGTCCTCGACGCCGTGGGTGGGGCGGCCGTGCGCACGGCGCTGGAGCCGCTGGCTCGCAAATCCGGCGAGGATGACACGCGCGAGCGCGATCGCCGGCTGGCGGATGCCCTGGTCGAGCTGGCGGAGGGGAGCATGCAGAGGCCGCAGATCCAGGTCACGAGCTCGGTCGAGACCCTGCTCGGCCTCGCCGGCGCACCAGCGGCCGAGATGGACTTCGCGCTTCCGGTCTCATCCAAGAC
>DASWGF010000077.1:0-5922 GCA_036393875.1 Candidatus Dormiibacterota bacterium | reverse complement strand
AGTGGCATCGCAGCCAAACGACGATCGATCTGGCGCTTGAGGGTGAGAGGGCTGACTCCGGCGTAGAGCTGGACCTGCGAGTTGACCTTGGTGAGGTCAGCGGCTCCGGAGGCAAGGACGCGCTGCAAAGGCGTGGTCGGGGTGTCGTAACGCTTGCGCAGCCGACCTTCGGCGGTGTGCTCCTTTCCGACCAGCTTCATGACGGGCTGAAAGCAGTTGTTGTAGGGCCGCAGCAGTTCGGTATAGAACTCGTCCAGCCACTGCAGCTGCCAGGGTGTGTCCAGCCGCTGGTAGCCGATGAGGCGGCGGACCAAGGTCCAGTTCTTCTGTTCGACGTGGGGATTGTCGTTCTTGTGGTGGGGCCGCGAGCGTGCAAGGAGGATGCCCTCGTCGCGGCACCAAGTGATGAGCCGCCGGTTCAAGAACTCGTGGCCATTGTCAGAGTGGATTCCGAGGAGCGGGAATGGCAACTGTTGGCGGATTCGCTGCATCGCCGCCAGCACCATTTCCTGAGTGCTGCCCAGGACCGGCACTCGCTCGGTCCAGCCAGTGCTGAGATCGGTGGCCGAGATCGTCCAGATCCACTCGCCAACAATGCGTTCGCCGCTGTGGGAGACGCTATCGACCTCCAGGTAGCCGGGCCGGTCCAATTCCTTCCACTGACCGACTACAACCGGCACTTCTTTGCGGAGGAGAGTCCCCGGCTTGGTCTGGGACAACCGGCGCGCAAAGAGCTCCCGACGCTGGCGCCGGAGCTGGCGGAGGTTGCGTTCCACAGTCGACACGCTTGCCAGCTTCAACTGCTCTTCAATCTCAGGGCTCACGTGGAGTTGACCGTGGCGCTGCAGCAATGTCGAGAGAGAGGACAAGAATGGCCGCAGCCGCTCTGCGCAAATGTAGCCCGAGGCTTCCCACAAAACTTTCAATGCGCTCTGGAACTCCAGGCCATAGCGACGCCGGCGTGTCCCCAATCGCCGCAGTCGACGTCGCTGCTGGGTGCCTCGGAGAACACGGAGGCCGTGCTTGCGTGTGTAGCCCGTCGCCAGGCAATAGGCGTCGAGGATTCGACCACGTTCCTTACGCCCCGCGTTCAGATAGCTCCAGCCGAGTTCCACCGCCAACTCGTAGCGCTCCCGAATTCGCATCCGTCCCTCCCCGGTCGAGCTCGCTGCTCGGTGCGATTCCTTGGTGAAGGAACGATGCGGCTCAGGGTGCGAATCTCGCTGACTTAATACGTCTTCTTGACGCTCCAAACAGATGTTCGTATCATGTAGTCATGACGATAGGGTGTGGGGTTGCTGTGTCCGGAGAGCTGCTGGGCTACAAGCTCATCGGCCTCCGCCAGGCCATCGACAGCCTGGAGCTAGAGTTCGCGCAGACCGCGGCTGAGTTCGCCCGCACCGACGAGTACGACGAGCAGGGCTCGACCAGCCCCATCGACTGGATCCGCCACACCTGTCACATGACCAGCACGTCGGCTGCCGCCTGCCTGGCGGTGGGCAAGCACCTGGAGCGGCTGCCCGAGAGCGTTCAGGCCGTGAAGAGCGGCGAGGTCGGTTTCGCGCACCTCACCGTCATGGCCCGCACCCTTAATGCGGTGCCGGACCGCTTTGAAGAGGGCCGGCTCCTGGAGCAGGCGCGCGAGAGCTCGCCCGGCAAGTTCCACTACATCTGCCGTCACTTCCGGCACGCGGCCGACCCCAAGGGTTACGCCGCCGAGCAGGCCGAGCAAGTCGAGAACCGCAGCCTTCACCTGAGCATGTGGGAGGACGGCTCCTATGTGCTCAACGGAGTCCTTGACGCCGTTGGCGGGGCGGCGGTGCGCACGGCGCTGGAGCCGCTGGCTCGCAAATCCGGCGAGGATGACACCCGCGAGCGCGATCGCCGACTGGCCGATGCCCTGGTCGAGCTGGCGGATGGCTCCATGCAGAGGCCGCAGATCCAGGTCACGAGCTCGGTCGAAACCCTGCTCGGCCTCGCCGGCGCACCGGCGGCGGAGATGGACTTCGCGCTCCCGATCTCATCCAAGACAGTGGAGCGATTCGCCTGCGACAGCGGCGTGACCCGCGTCCTGCTCGGATCGGAATCAACCGTGATCGACGTCGGGCGCTCGAAGCGCACCGTGTCAGGGCCGGCGCGCAGGGCGCTCGAAGCCCGCGACGGTCACTGCCGCTGGCCTGGTTGCGACCGGCCGGCGAAATGGAGTGCGGCCCACCACGTGGTGCATTGGATCCATGGCGGATCGACCGACCTCGCCAACCTCATCCTGCTCTGCCACCGGCATCACTGGATGGTTCACGAAGGCCACTGGCAGATCGTGCGCAGCGATGACGGCCGCATGCTGACCATTCCGCCCACCACGACGTTCGGGGAGATGGCGCGCGGGTCGGACTAGGTGATTGCCGGGCGGGCCCAGTCCTCTTCGGTCAGGCTGCCGAGCGCGGGGTTGAAGCAGGCGTCGAACGCCTCCTTCAGCGTCTGCGGCGTGAGCCGGGGCGGCTCCTGACGGTAGTTGGCCAGGTCGACGAGCCGCGCGATGAGCGCGCGCGGGTGTGAGCCGCGCAGCGGCTTCTTGCCGTACAGGTTGTTCAGGAGATAACCGATCGCCTTCTCGTCGAACGAGACGCCCTGGCGGTCGCACTCGTAGCGCAGGATGCGGCCGAAGGCCTCAGGCGACGGATTGCTCACGCCGATCTTGTACGCCATGCGACGGAGGAAGGCTTCGTCGACAAGCTCGGTGGGCGAGAGGTTGGTCGAGAAAACGATCTGGCACAGGAACGGCAGCTCGATCTTGCGGCCCGAGGCGGAGAGGTCGAGGTAGTCGACCTTCTTCTCCATCGGCACGATGAACCGGTTGAGGAGCCGCATCGGCGGCACTTCCTGGCGCCCGAAGTCGTCGATGACGAAGACGCCGGCGTTGGCCTTCCACTGCAAGGGGGCCTCGTAATAGCGGTTGGATGAGTCGTAGGTGAGATCCAGCTGCACCAGCTTGAGCTCGCCTCCGGCGACGACCACAGGCCGCTCGACCTTGACCAGCCGCCTGTCGATCGGCTGAGGGCCGTCGGCGATCTTGTGGTAAACGGGGTCGATGACCCGGATGATCTCGTCGCCGACCGCGACGGCATGCGGGATCTCGACCGGAGCCCCCATCAGCAGCGCCATACGCTCGGTGATGGTGCTCTTGCCGTTGCCAGGTGCACCGAAGATGAAGAGCGAAGCGCGCGACACCATGGCGCCGCCGATCTGGTCGATCACGTGCTGCTCGAGCTCCAGGGTGCCGAGCGCCTTCTTCAGCGAGGCGTCGGTGACGTTGGCCTTGCCCGTGGACTGCGAGCGGATCAGGGTGAGGTAGTCGTCGAAGTTGATCGGGCACGGCCCGAGGTAGCGGGTCTGCACGGCGGACATCTCCGCCGCACGCTGCCGGCCGGCGCTCGAAACGGTGTAGCTCATGCGGACCGGGATGGGCCGGCCTTCCAGGCCGGGCTCGTTGGAGAAGCCCATCGTGTCCATGAGCTGGCTCTTCTGGAATTCCTCGATCAGTGGCTGGAGGGTCTCGAACGGAAGCCCGAGCCTGGTCTCGATCGCGGCGCCGCTCAGCTGATCGGCGAAGGCCAGCGTCCGCAGGAGGAGGCTTGCGACCAGGTCCCTCCGGACGTGCAAATCCTCGAGCTTCTTCGGGGCCTCGATCGCGCCTGTCTGCATCGCCGCGCAAATATACCAACCCGCGTCACCGATCAACGCCCCTGATACGGAGGGGACGTCGCTCGTAAAATCCAGATCGCCGGTGCCGGAATACGCTGCCCTTGACCTCGAGACGACCGGTCTCGACCCGGCCCGTGACCGAGTCATCGAGGTCGGCGCGGTCGCTTTCACACCCGAGGGCGTCATGGGGTCCATGGAGCGCCTCGTCGACCCTGGGCGATCTGTGCCCGAGCCGGTCCTTCGCTTGACGGGCATCAAGGCCGAGGAATTGCGGGGAGCCGGCACGCAGGAGACAGCGCTGGCGGAGCTGGGTGAGTTCCTGCGCGGCCGCCAGCCGGTCGGCCACGGGGCCCGACTCGACGTCGACTTTCTCACAGCAGCCGGCCATTGGGACGAGGCCACCGAGATCCTCGACACGCTCGACCTAGCTCGCATCCTGATGCCGGCGGCTCCCAGTCACAGCCTGCCGATCCTGGCGGCAGACCTCGGCTTCTCGCAGCCGAGACCCCATCGCGCGCTGGACGATGCCGACGCCACACGCCAGCTCCTGATGCGCCTGCGTGACGAGGCCGCCTCCCTCGATGAGAACCTCAAGGAGTCGATGCTCGCGCTGGTCGCGCCCTATGCCTGGCCGGTCGCGCGGTTTTTCGCCGACGCTCTGACTGCAGCGAACCCCGACTCGACGCCGGCTTCCGCCGTGCGGCTGCAGACCCACCACGAGGCGAAGCCAGGTCTGCCGCCCGACGACCCGGACCTGGTCGCGGCTTTGCTCGGCCCCGAGGGCCCGCTGGCGGGCGTGCTCCCGGGCTATGAGCACCGCGAGCCACAGCTCCAGATGCTGCTCGCCGTCGCCCAGATCCAGGCTCGTGGCGGGAGCCTGCTCGTGGAGGCGGGCACCGGCACGGGCAAGAGCCTTGCCTATCTCGTGCCATCCATCGCCCGCGCCGTGCGCCACCGGGAGCGCGTGGTCGTTTCGACGGACACCCACACGCTGCAGGAGCAGCTGATGGGCAAGGACCTGCCGGGCCTGCGCGAGTGGCTGCCGTGGGACTTCAAAGCGTGCCTCCTCAAGGGCCGTTCCAATTACGTGTCGCTGCGGCGGTGGCGCCGGTACCTCGGCGAGCCGTGCCAGGACTCCGACGACCTTCGATTCAAGCTCAAAGTCCTCTTGTGGCTCCATAGCACTGAGAGCGGCGACCGTTCCGAGCTCCGGCTCCACGGCCGCGAGGAGGTGTTCTGGGCGCGCATCGCGTCCGACCCGATGGACTGCGTCGGCATCCACTGCACCAAAGAGGACTGCTATGTGCACAGAGCCCGCGCTGAGGCCGACGCGGCAGACCTCGTGGTCGTCAACCACGCTCTGCTGCTGGCCGACGCCGACGTCGGCGGCGGCCTGCTGCCCGAGTTCGATCATCTCGTCATCGACGAGGCCCACCACCTGGAGGACGCGGCCACGCGCGGCCTGCGCCAGGAGGTCGACGGGCCGGGGCTGCAAGCATTGCTCGAACGGTTGGGAGGAGGCGCACAGGCGAGCCTGCTCGCGGAGCTCCGACGCCAGCCGCACCTGGGCGCGTCTGACGAAGCCTTTGCCGAAGCCGCGCCTCTGACGCTGGCCGCAGCCGAGCGCGTGCGCGAGCTCTTCGCATCGGCGGTCAGCTGGGTCGCAAGCCGCCTCAGCGATTCAGAACGGCGCGAAGAGTCGCTGCGCCTGACCCCGCCCCTGCGCGAGGACGAAGGCTGGGAGAGCGTGCGACTCGAGGCCGAGAACGCGACCACCTCGCTGGCGGCGCTCGACGGCGTGCTTCGGCGCGCGGTGGGCGGTGCCCGCGAATGGCTGGGTGGATTGGAACCTGACCAGGGCGTGCGCGAGCTCGAGATCATCCGCGGCCGGCTCCAGGGCGCCGCGACCCTGCTCGGAGAGGCGCTGATCGAACCCGACGCCAACCGCGTTTACTGGTTCACCCTCGCCACCCGCAGCGAAAACCTCGTCCTGAGGGCGGCGCCCATCAACGTCGGCACGCTGCTGCGCGAGCGCGTTTACTCGGAGCGGCGCTCGACGGTTTTCACGTCGGCGACCCTGGCGGTGGGCGGGACCTTCGATTACTTCCGCTCCCGCATCGGCGTGGGACCCCAGGCTGAAGAGCTCATCCTGCCCTCGCCGTTCGACTTCCTCCACCAGGCCCTCGTCTGCCTGCCGACCGACCTGCCCGGGCCCGAGCA
>DASWGF010000076.1:0-3145 GCA_036393875.1 Candidatus Dormiibacterota bacterium | reverse complement strand
GTGAGGCACGACGGCGATCCGAGACCGATGCACGCCGAACAGCTCCTCGGCGTCGCGCGCGGTGTTGCCGGAAACCGCGATCACCCTGTCGGCGCGACCGAGCGAGCTCGGCACCACCCATCGCGTGCTGAGCGGCTGGCGAGCCGGGAACCAGCCGGCATTGCGATAGATGGCGAGGTCGTGGATGGTGATGACAGATGGCGAGCCGACGTCCATGAGCGGCAGCGCGCCGGCGGCGCCGAAGAACGCGTCCGGCTTCAAGCGCCGCAGCCGGACCGGCCACTGCACGTGGCGGCCGATGAATGGCACGTCTGGGATCTGCCGATAGGAGGTCGACCGAGAACCTTCAGCGGCGAGGCCGGGAACGTAGACCGTGAAGCGGCAGTCAGGGCGCTCCACAGCCATCGCCCTCAGGATCTGGGTCGTGTAGACGCCGACCCCGGCCCATGGCCTGGTGAGCCCGACCCCGTCCACCGCCACATGCAGGCCGGTCAACAACTCAACGGAGGTACGACTGGTTCCGCTTCAGCACCTCGAAGGGCTCCAAGCAGGGACCTTATTCGTAGGTGTGTCCTGGGTTGCTCCGCTCGGAGTCGACCGCGACCCTCTCGATCTGGGCGCCCACCGAGGCCAGCTTGCCGGCCATGTCCTCGTAGCCGCGCTCCACATGCCAGGCGTTACGGAGGAGGCTCTCTCCCTCGGCGCAAAGGGCCGCGATCACGAGCGCCGCGCCTGAGCGAATGTCTGGGATCGCCACCTCCGTGCCGCGCAGGCGGCATGGACCATGCACGACCGCATGGAGGCGCCCCTCGACATTGATGCCGGCGCCCATCTTCGCCAGCTGGGTGACGTGCTGGAATCGATTCTCGTGCACGTACTCCGAGATCACGGTTTCGCCGTCGGCCTGCGTCATCAACGCCATGTACTGGGCTTGAAGGTCGGTCGGGAAGCCGGGGAAAGTCCACGTGGACATGTCGATCGGCTTGATCTTGTTGCGAGGCCGCCGGCCGACCTGAAACCATCCATCGCCAGTCGAGACATGTGCGCCCGCGAGCTCGAGCTTCAGGAGCACGACGTTGAGGTCTTCCGGCCGGCTGCACTCGATGCGCAGCTCGCCGCCGGCAGCCGCGACCGCGATGGCATAGGTGCCGGCTTCCAGGTAGTCCGCGATCACAGTGTGTTCGGCGCCGCCGAGCTCGCGCACGCCGTCCACGACCACCCGTTCCGTGCCGATGCCCTCGATGTGGGCGCCCATCTTGCCCAGCAGGCGGCAGAGGTCCTGAACATGGGGCTCGCGGGCGGCATTGAAGATCTCTGTGCGGCCTTCGGCCAGGACGGCAGCGAGGAGGATGTTCTCGGTGCCCGTGACGGTCGGCAGGTCGAAGACGATCCGCGCACCATGCAGGCGATCGACCTCCGCCACGATCTCAGTCGCGGTCTCCTCGATGCGAGCGCCCATCTGGCGCAGGCCCCGCATGTGTTGTTCGACGCGGCGCGCGCCGATATCGTCACCTCCGGGTCGGGGCAGGCGCGCCTGTCCGAACCTTCCGAGCAAGGCGCCCAGCAGGACGATCGTCGCGCGCATCCGCCTGCCGAGCCCATCGGGAACATTGGTGCCACGAGCGTTCCCCATCCGCAGGATGAGTGAGCCTTCTCCCTCGGTGCGTCCGCCCAGATCAGTGAGGATCTGCGCCATCACCTCGGTGTCGGACACCCTGGGCACGTTGGTCAGGCGCACGGGCTCAGACGTGAGGAGCGCGGCGGCCATCTCGGGCAATGCCGCGTTCTTGGAGCCGCTCACACAGAGGTCACCCGCCAGCTGCGAGCCCCCAGTGATGCGGAAGGCGTAGTCGCGGCTTGGACTTGAATTCATCACCCGTTACGGTACAGATGGAACATGCCGCGATGTGCGCCCCCTTCCCCGAGAGGCTCGCTTCGCGATCCTGTCGGGACCTCCCCGCGTGGCGGGGAGGCTAGAGCCTGCGCGCTCGCGCCAGCCGAAGTCGAGCTTCCGCAATCGCAAGGGCGGTCTGGAACTCGACCTCCTCGGCAGCGGTGACGGTGCCGGCGAGCTTCTCCTGCGCGCGCCGGCGCGCCTCTTCGGCCCGCTCGAGCGAGATGTCCTCCGCGCGTTCGGCCACATCCGCGAGCACCGTCACGCGTTCGGGCAGCACCTCGAGGAAGCCACCGCCAACGAAGATCACGTTCTCGGCGCCACCCATGACCTCCTGAATCCGGAGCGAGCCCGGCTTGAGCACGGTCATCAACGGCGCGTGGCGCGCCATGACGCCAAGCTCGCCGTCGGCCCCGTTGGCGATGATGAACTCGACCTCACCCTCGAAAAGGCTCTGTTCGACGCTGACCACGCGCAGCGCGTACTTCATGTCAGGAAGACGAGGCCTTCTTCATCTGTTCACCCTGTGCGCGCGCCTCTTCGATGGTGCCAACCATGTAGAAAGCCTGCTCCGGGAGGTCATCGTGCTTGCCCTCCAGGATCTCGGTGAAGCCCTGCACCGTCTCGCTGACCTTGACGTACTTGCCCTCGCGGCCCGTGAAGCGCTGGGCAACGAAGTTGGGCTGCGACAGGAACCGCTGGATCTTCCTCGCGCGCGATACTGCCAGCTTGTCGTCCTCCGACAGCTCTTCCATGCCCAGGATCGCGATGATGTCCTGCAGGTCTTTGTAGCGCTGCATCGTTTTCTTGACGCCCTGGGCGGCGTCGTAGTGCGCCTGCCCCACAATCGAGGCCTCGACGAACCGACTCGACGACCCGAGCGGGTCGACCGCGGGATAGATCCCGATCTCGACCAGCGACCGCTCCAGTCGCACCGTGGCGCCCAGGTGCGCGAAAACGGTTTGGATGGCGGGGTCGGTGTAGTCGTCCGCCGGCACGTACACAGCCTGGACCGAGGTGATCGATCCTTTGCTGGTCGAGGTGATGCGCTCCTGCAGCTCGCCCATCTCGGTCGCGAGCGTCGGCTGGTAGCCCACAGCGGACGGCATGCGGCCGAGCAGCGCGGACACTTCGGAACCGGCCAGCAGGTAGCGGAAGATGTTGTCCACGAACAGGAGGACGTCGGCCCCCTCCTCATCGCGAAAGTACTCGGCCATCGTGAGGCCCGTCAGTCCGACGCGGGCACGGGCG
>DASWGF010000075.1:0-17784 GCA_036393875.1 Candidatus Dormiibacterota bacterium | reverse complement strand
CATGGCATATGACATGGAGTACTCGAACTACTCAGGAGCGCCTCTCTACTGCAGCTCGTTCTGTCTCGGCCCGACTTCACCTCTCACCTCGTACCGTTACAACGACTCCGCCGTGATGGCGGCGTACATCGCCGCCGCGCCTGCAAGCAAGGTGATCCTGGGAGTGCCGTATTACGGCCGCAAGGCGTGCGTCGGCGGCCTGGGTCCCAACCAGTACCCGACCTCGAGCGTGGTCGCCGACTCCTACCTCGATGCTTCGGGCGAGGCGGCCTATTACGAGGTCCAGCCGGGCAGTTATGTCAGCCACCGCGACGCCAACTCATCGGGTATGGAGCGCTGGGACACGTGGTTCAACACCACACTCAACTGCACGCGCGAGCTGTACTGGGACGACGCGGTCTCGCTGGGCAAGAAGTACGACCTGGTCAACGCCGACGGCCTGCGCGGAGTGGGCATCTGGAACCTGAACTACGGCGGAGGCGCTCCCGAGCTGTGGGCGGCTCTGCAGGGCCACTTCGCCAGCTGCAGCCATGCCGCGCTCACAGTCAGCCCGGCCTCGCCACAGGTACCCGGCGCGCAGGTCCAGTTCGCGGCCACTTCGACCGGCTGCCCCAACCCGCTCTACCAGTACTGGATCCTCGCTCCCGGCTCGAGCTGGCAGGTGGTCCAGGCCTACTCCAGCAGCGCGACGTTCACCTGGAACACCAGCGGCAAGCTGGCCGGCTCCTATCTCATCTCGGTGTGGGTGCGAGACTCGGCCAGCCCCGGCTCGACCAGCACCACGCAGGGCAGCTTTGACGCCTTCGCCGGCGGCACCGCATACACGCTGACGCTGGCGAGCTGCACGTCGGTGACCAACTCGGCGACGCCGGCGTCGCCGTCAGCGGCGGGCACCGCGATCACCATCACGGCCGTCGCCGCCGGCTGCCCCAACGCGCGCTACCAGTTCTGGATCCTCGCCCCCGGGTCGAGCACCTGGACAGTGCTGCAGGCCTATTCCGCGACCGCCATCTACAACTGGAACACCACTGGCAAGGCCAACGGCACGTACCACATCTCGGTCTGGGCGCGCGACGCGAGCAGCGCCGGCAGCACCAGCAACAGCCTGGGCAGCTTTGATGCTTTCGCTCCCGGGATCGCCTACGCGCTGAACCTGCCGTGCAGGACGGCGAGCGTCATCTCATCGCCGTCTTCGACCGCCGCGTCAGGAACCACTGTGACTCTCACCGGCGCCGCTTCCGGCTGCCCCAACCCGCTGTATGAGTTCTGGCTGCTGCGCCCTGGATCGACCGCCTGGACGGTGGCACAGGCCTACTCGACCGCTGCCACGTTCACCTGGGCCACCGCGGGCACGCTTGCCGGCACGTACACCTTCTCGGTCTGGGTCCGTGACACCGGCAGTCCCGGCATTGTCAACTCCAGCCTGGGCAACTTCGACGCCTTCGCCGGCACCGGGTACACGCTGACATCCACGCCCTGCAAGTCGGTGACCGCGTCCGCGTCGCCGCCCTCTCCTTCTCTGCCGGGGACCGCGGTCACATTCACCGGCAGCGCGGCGGGCTGCCCCAACCCGCTCTACCAGTTCTGGATCATGGCCCCTGGCTCGAGCACCTGGTCGGTGGCCCAGGCCTACTCCAGCAGCGCCACGTTTGCCTGGAACACCACCGGCAAGGCTGCCGGCACCTACCGCTTCTCGGTCTGGGGCCGCGACTCCAGCAGCGCCGGCGTCATCGACACCAGCCTGGGCCGCTTCGACGCTTTCGTCGGCATCGCGTACACGGTCTACACGCAGTGCACCTCGGTGAGCGCTCAGACCTCGCCGCCTTCGACGGCGGCGGCGGGTACCTCCGTCACCTTCACCGGGACAGCCTCCGGCTGCTCCAACCCGCTGTACGAGTTCTGGATCCTGCCTCCCGGCTCGACCACCTGGACGGTGGTCCAGGCTTACTCCACCACCGCCACATTCACGTGGAACACCACCGGGAAACCCGCCGGCAGCTACCGGTTCTCGGTCTGGGTGCGCGACGCCGGCAGCGCCGGCGGCGTCAACACCAGCCTGGGGAACTTCGACGCTTTCGTCGGCACCTCATACATGCTGACCTGACGGGGGCCTGTATCACCTAGACCAATAGACTCTGGGCGTGCGGCTCGCCGCCGTCCAGCGATGGTTCCTTCGCGCCGGCGCGTTCGCGCTGCCGCTCGGATTCGCGTGGAACACATTCGACCAGTACGTCCTGCCCAAGCTGCTGGTCGCGCGGATCCTTTTGCTGGGCGTGCTCATCCTTTTTGTGGCGCGAGCCGCGCTTGGCGGTGGACTGATGATCAAGCGCACTCCGCTCGACCTGCCGCTGCTGGCACTGCTGGCGTCGGCCGCCTTCTCGACCGTCCTTGCGGAGAACCAGAACGTCGCGATCTTCGGGACATACTCGCGCTATGACGGCCTGCTGACCCTGGTCACGTACGCCGGTTTGTTCTGGCTGTCCGTGCAATCAATTTCCGGGCCGGACGAGGCGCGCGCGGTGCTCCGTGTCCTCCTCGCGAGCGGGTACCTGGTGGCCGTCATCGCAATCGTGCAGTCGGCCGGCGACTCGCTCCGGCTGGGCTACTTCGAATACGCGTTCGGCACGATGGGTAACTCCAACGTGCTTGGCGCTTTTCTCGCGATGGTCATTGCACTCGGTCTGGGCGAGCTTGTGGCCGCGGCGTCGGCCACCGCCCGGGTGCTGGTTGTCAACCTCTTGATCGTGGCGGGGCTGGCGCTCGTGCTGTCGGGTAGCCGTAGCGCGTGGCTTGGGGCGGCGCTCGGAGCGGCGATCGTGGTGGCGGACGCTCGCAGAGCTGCCCAGCGGTTGCGCGTCGCCGTCGTCCTGGCCGGTTTCGTCGGCGCGCTGTTGGTGGTGGCGCTGGTCGCCGGCCTCAGCCTCGGCGGGGGATTCGGGCTCGAGCGGCAGCTTCTCGCACGCGGGCTGACGGTATTCAATCCCAGCGAGTGGGGCTCTTCGAGGCTGCACATCTGGTCGGACAGCCTGCATCTCATCGCAAGCCGTCCGGTGGCCGGCTACGGGCCCGACAACTTCGGGTTGGTGTATCCGCGATTCGAGAGCGGCGACTGGGGATTGACCAATGTCGGCTTCCACCAGCAGATCGACAAGGCCCACGCCGAGACGCTGCAGGTCGCCGCGACCCAGGGTCTGCTCGGCCTGGCGGCCTACATCTGGATGCTGGTTGCGTTCGTTCGCGCGTTCTGGACCGGTCGTCGCTCCCCTGGGGCAATCGGAGCGTTCGCCGCGTTCGTCGCCTACCAGGCCACCATCCAGCTGAACTTCACCGCCTTGGCTTCCGCGTTCCCGTTCTGGATCGTCGTCGCCGCCGGGGTGGTGACCTTTGGCGCCGTCAAGCCAACGCGACTCGTTGTCCTTCCCTGGCGGGCACCCCTGCTGACGGCCGCAGTTTTGGTGGCCGCGACACTCGTCGTGCTGGCGGTGCCCGCGGTCGCGCTTCCATATGCTGCCGACGTTCAACTGCGGCAGGCGCTGGACGCGGGATCGCCGGCTGACGCGCAGACCGCGGCGACACTCGCGGCGAACCTTGCGCCTGAAGAAAGCGTCTATCAGGTCGAGGTGGCCAACATCGCGATCGAACGCCACGACCTGAATGCGGCGCGTGCGGCCTACCTCGAGGCGATCCGGCTGGGTACGTACAACCCGTTCGTCTACATGAACCTGGCGTTGGTCGACATCCAGCTCGGTCGGCGAGTCGAGGCGCTTGCGGCGGCCAAGAGGGCCGTTGAGCTCAACCCTTTCGACCCCGCGAGCCAGGCGCTGGTCGCCCAATTAGAAGGGTCGTCTCCGTAACCAACCCGCCCGAGCGCCCCTTTGTCTAGCATGTGCGCGCACAGAGGTAGGCAAGGGGCGAGATGATCCTCGGATCGCAGGTCCAGCGGATCGTGGCCGCGGCGTCGGTCACCGTGCTTACGCTCGCGGTCATCGGCGTCGTGCTGGTCGCGTCGACACCTCTCGGTTGCGGACCTGCCAGGGCTCTGCACATCAAGCTTTCGCCCACCCGGTGTGCCAACGTGGCGTCGACGATCCCCAATTCTTCGCCGTCCCCCAAGGGCGTCCCAAGTCTCAGCCCCTTCCCTCAGGCCACAGCGAACCCCAATCCCGAACCTGCCTCGAACCCGTTTCCCGAGCCTGCTTCCAATCCGGGCCCGTTCCCTGGGCCCGCGTCCAACCCCTACCCCGACAATTCCTCCGGCATATTTCCACCATTCGCGCCTCCGGCCTCTGGCTCTGCGGGACCGGGCCTGGCGCTCAACTGCCGCCTCCCGATCTACGCCGGGGGGCCTGGAAGCGGGGGCTTCATCGTGTTCCCGAACGCCAGTTTCATCCCGGACCCCAGGAGCGCGGTCTCGGTGCCGTCGCCCAGTCCAGGTTCAGCGTCGCCTCCGCCACAGTACGGCTACGGATATCAAGGCTGGTATGGCACCGCGTACGACCAGGCCTACTCGCGCTGGCTTCCGGTTCCCTACCGCTGGGTGTCGCCGGACGGGACGCGCTACGCGTACCTGGGTCAGCCCAACGGGATCTACGTCCAGAACGTCGCCAGCGGGACGCAGGTCGAGCTCGGCGAGGGCAAGTCGTGGCAGATCCTCGACGTGCAAGCCACCGCCGTCTACGCGGTCACCGGACAGACCGGCGGCCTCTGGCGCCTGCCTTTCTCGGGGACCGAGACCCAGATCGCGAGCAGCGGCTACTGGGAGGCGGTCAGCCCCACTGGCTTTGCTTACGGAACCGCGACTTCATCCGTCCCGCAAGGGGCGGGCAACACAATCCTGCAGCTCAACCTGGCGACCGGCGCAACCACTGACTTCTTCAGCGTGCCTGCCCACCTGAGCTCGGTGGCGGGCTTTGACAGCGCCGGCGATCCCATCATCTACGTCTCGGGGCCGCAGGCCTTACGGATCTATATCGGGCACAGTGCCAGCAGCTCCACCCCGATCGCGGACCTCTCCGGCACCAATTTCTATCCGAATGGCGCTCTGATCTCGGACCGCCACGGCATCTGGCTCGGCGGCGGGAATGGCATCGCCCTTTATGTCCAGGGTGGGGGCTGGTACATGATGAGCGGAATCGGCGGCCAGCTGGCCGGGGGCTGTAACTAGGTCCGGACCCCGACCGCATACAGGTTCTTGAAACCTCGATGCGGCCCCCGCGCAGGATCGAGGTCCACGGGTTCAGAGTAGGCACCCATCCCGTCGTGCACCGCGCCCAGCGTCGGCAGCCGTCCATAAAGGACGCGCTTGACCAGCGCCTTGGCGCGCATCGAGTTCGGGATCAGGTGGTAGCGGACGGCGAAATGGCGGACGGGGGCGAGGAAGCGGTCGCGCCCCGACTCGGCCTCGACCGGGAAAGCGCCCGACACCCTGGTCTCGAAACCGTGACGCGCGCACAGCGCGGCGAGCTCGGCGGTGTTCGGGTAGCGCGTGCTGAAGGGGCTCGGATTGAAGTCGGGTCGCTCAGGGTTGGGGACACAGACCATCAGCGAGCCGCCAGGCTTGAGCACACGCCGGCACTCCGCAAAGGCGGCGTCCTGGTCGGCAACGTAATAGATCATCTCCAGCATCAGGACGACGTCGAGGCTGGCGTCCCGGAATGGGAGATGCTGCGCGTCCATCCGCACGAGCGGAGCCTTGGGGAGCTGGGCTCGCCCTTCACGGAGCAGGCCCATCGTGTAGTCGCCGCCCACGACCATGCGCGCGCGTTCGCCGAGGTACGGCAAGCCCATTCCGCTGCCACAGCCGATCTCCAGCACATCGCGGCCGATGCTCAGGCCCGCGGCCATGCGGTACCGGAAGTACTGCATCGCCAGCTGCTCGGGCGAGGCGGGAAGGCCCCACGTCTCCGACACAGTTGTGAAATCCGTGGAAGTGGAGGGGGAGGTCATTTCTTGAATGGAAGTAGGGCGGTCTTCGTGAGGATGTCGATGTCGTCGCGAAAGGTCCCGCGGTGCACGTACTCGAGGCCGAGCCGCATCTTCTCGGGGCGGATCAGCTCCGCGTAGGCGCGGTCGGGGTCGTCGTGCCCCTTCAGGATCTCGCCCTCGTTGGAGAACCTCAGCGAGGCCCAGTCAGTGATCCCCGGGCGCACCTTGAGCAGATCGCGCTCCTCGTCCGTGTACCCCGCCACCTCGCCCAGGACCTGCGGGCGCGGCCCGACAAAGCTCATCTCGCCCTTCAGCACGTTGAAGAGCTGCGGCAGCTCGTCCAGCTTGTAGCGGCGTAGAAATTTCCCGGTCTTCGTCAGCCGGGGATCGTCGTCGGGAGTGTTCGGCCCGCCGACCCGGTCGGCGTTGGGGACCAGGGTTCGAAACTTGTACATCCAGAACTCACGGCCGCCGAGGCCGGCGCGGCGGCCTGCATAGATGACCGGGCCGTCGCGATCCAGCTTGATGCGGGCCCAGATGATCAGCAGCGCCGGCGAGCCGACGACCAGTCCGAGTGTCGAGAACGCGATGTCGAACGCGCGCTTGGCGGCCCGCGAACGCCTCAGGAGTAGAAGTCCTTGATCGCCCCCGCCACCTCGAGCACCTGCTCCTCGCCGAGCTCGTTGTTGAGCGGCAGCGAAAGGACGCTCCCACAAAGCGCCTCCGTTCTGGGCAGATTGAAGTGGTCGAGCCCCACCGGCTGTTTGTGGTTGGGCACCGGTCCGGGGGAGATCAGCGTCTCGATGCCGCGCGACGCCAGGTGCGCCTGCAGGCCATCGCGATTCTTCGCCTCGATCACGTAGTTCTGGTAGATGTCGAAGAAGGGACCGCCATCCGGTCCAGGCGGGCGCTTGACCGTGCTCACGTCGGCCAGCTCCTCGTCGTAGATCGCGGCCAACCGGCGGCGCTGGCCGATCCACTCCGGCACCTTCCTCAATTTGAGGTCGAGGATGGCGGCCTGCAGGTTGTCGAGCCGGCAGTTCCAGCCCCAGCCGGAGAATCCGGTCTTCGAGACGCGGCCGTGGTCGCGAAGCTCGCGCAGCTTCTCGGCGAGGGCCGCATCGCTCGTCACCACCGCGCCCCCGTCGCCGTACGCCCCCAGCAGCTTGGCGGGGTAGAAGCTGAACGCCCCGGCGATGCCCCAGGCGCCTCCGCGCACGCCCATGTAAGACGCACCCAACGCCTGGGCGCTGTCTTCGATCACGAGCAGGTTGTGGGCCTTGGCCACTTCCATCACGCGGTCCATGCGCACCATCCGTCCGTTCAGGTCGACCGGAATGATCGCCTTGGTCCGCGATGTCACCGCCGCCTCGAGCTTGTCGGTGTCCATGTTGTGGTCTTCGCCGACGTCGACCAGAACCGGCGTCGCGCCGACCTGGTGGATGACCGCCATCGTGGCCATGAACGTGTGCGACACCGTGATGACCTCGTCGCCTGCGCCGATCCCGACCGCTTCCAGCAGCAGCCTGAGCCCATCCGTGCAGTTGCTCACGCCGACCGCGTCGGTGGTGCCGACGAACGACGCCAGGCTGTGCTCGAAGTCGATCATCTGCTGCCGCATGATCAGGTCGCCCGCGACGAGCACCTTGCGCATTGTGCTCATCACCTCTTCCTCGATGCGCAAGAACTCCTTGCCCGGCTCCCAGAACCTAACCGACAAGTCGATAGCTCCCAGAGATGATCGGCTGGATCGTCTTCATCACTCCCTCCTCGTCAAGACCGTGCAGCGATTTCAAGTATTTCTGATCGCCGACCACCGCGTTGAACTGCGGCCGCAGCCCGATGCGCTTCAACAGCGCGCGGGATCCGTCGAGCTCGGCCATCACCTCGGCGACGGCGCCGCCGAGCCCGCCTTCGATGCTGTGCTCCTCGAGCGTGAACACGAAACGGGTTTCGGTGGCTGCGCGCACGATAGCTTCGCGGTCGAGCGGCTTGATGGTATGCATGCTCAACAGCCGGACGCTCAAGCCTTTCTCAGCCAGCTGGGCGGCGATGCGATCGGCCGTCGCGAGCATGCTGCCGCTGGCGATGAGCGTGAGGTCCGAACCCTCCCGCATCGTAATCGCGCGCCCCAAGACAAAGGCAGGCTCGTCCGCATGCACAACCGGCTCGCCGGCCCTGCCCAGCCGCAGATAGGCCGGTCCGTCGAGCGCGACCACGGCCCTGGTCCCCAGCCGCGCCTCGATGGGATCGCCGGGCGCGACCACCGTCATGTTCGGCAGCGCCCGCATGATGGCGACATCCTCAGAGGCGTGATGGGTGACGCCGAGGTTGCCATACGCGAGGCCGCAGCCGACCGCGACCACCTTCACGTTCGCCCGGTGATAGCAGACGTCGTTGCGGATCTGCTCCAGGCACCGCAGCGTGCCGAAGTTGGCGATCGAGTACGTGAAGACGACCTTGCCGCTCAGCGCCATCCCGACTGCGAGCCCGATCATGTTCTGCTCGGCGACGCCGGCGTTGACGAACTGGTCGGGGTGCTTGTCCGCGAACTCCTCGATCACCGAGTAGCCGAGGTCGCCGACGACAAGGCACACCCGAGGGTCCTTGTCGGCGAGCTCGTTGAGGGCTTCGATGAACGCGGTCCTCAAGAGGCAGCCACCTCCGCCAGCGCTTTGGCGAGCTCATCCTCGGCAGGCGGACGGTAGTGCCACAGGACCTTGTTCTCCATCCAGCTCACGCCCTTGCCCTTGATGGTGTGGGCGATGACCGCGCTGGGCTTCCCGGGCTCGATCGGCACCGATTCCAGCGTGCGCCGCAGTGCGCTGACGTCGTGACCGTCCACCTCGCGCACGCCCCAGCCAAACGCCGTGAATTTGTCGGCGAAGGGCTCGAGACCGATGGTCTTGGCGACGAAGTCCAGGCTCTGGATCTTGTTGTAGTCGATGACGATCGTGAGGTTGTCGAGCTTGTGGTGGCCGGCGAACATGATCGCCTCCCAGTTGGAGCCCTCGTCGCATTCGCCGTCGCTCATCAACACGAATACGCGCCAGGACCGGCGGTCGCGCTTGCCCGCCAGCGCCATCCCGGTGCCCACAGGCAGACCGTGGCCCAGCGACCCGTTGGACATCTCCACGCCCGGGACGCCCGCGTGCGTCACGTGGCCGTAGAGCTGCCCACCGTTGCGTGCGTACTCGCCCAGGCGCTCGAGCGGCATGAAGCCGGCTTCCGCGACCGCCGCGTACGTGACCGCCGCCGCGTGGCCCTTGGACACGATGAGGCGGTCTCGATCCGGCCATTCGGGCAGCGCAGGGTCGACCCTGAGGACGCTGCCGTAGAGGACGGCCAGGATGTCGGCCAGGGACAGGCACGAGCCGATGTGGGAGGTCTTGGCCGAGCTGATCATCCGCAGCGAGTGCGTACGCAGCCTGCGAGCAAAAGCGCGCAACTGATCGTCTTCCTCCCCACTATGTGGGGAGGTCGGCCTGGCCTCCCCACCACGAGGGGAGGTCGGCCCTGGGCGCATCGCGCCCACGGCCGGAAGGGGACGTGGATCTTTCGACGACGCCACTCAGGAAATTCTCGCAAAAGCGATGTACGGGTCGAACTCCAGCCGCTCCAGATGCAGCTTGCCCATTCCGATGGTATCGATGAGCGCGTTCGTCTCGCCTGGCCACAGCGGATTGTCCAGCTCATCGAAGGCGACGATCGCACCCTTCGGCATCCTCGGCACGAAATTCTCCAGCGCCACCTTGGTCGGCTCGTACAGGTCGAAGTCCAGAAAGAGGAGGCTCACGACCAGGTGGGGATGATCCGCGACGAAAGCGGGAATCGTCTTGGTGGCATCGCCTTTGATGAGCTCGATCTTGGGGATGTGACCGAGGAATCGGTCCTTGTCGTTCAGCTCGATCAAGGTCTTCAGCTCGGCGTACGAATCCGCGCGAAGGGCTCCTGGCGCGGCGGTCTCCCAGGCCGGTCCCGTCTTGTCCTTCTCGGTGACCGATGGGAATCCGGCGAAGCTGTCGAAGCCGTAGATGCGGCGGGTCAGGTTGACAGGCTCGAGCACGGCGCTGAGCTTCGCCCACGCCATGAGGCCGAAGCCGCGGTTGACGCCGCACTCCACCACCGAACCCTTGACTGGGAGCGCCCGCTTGAAGACCTCGTAAAGGGCGAGAAAGCGAGTGAGGTGCTGGCGGCGGACGTACTTGGTGAAGTTCTCGAGCCGGATCCCGACCGGGTCGGTGCTCGCCTGGAAGATCTTCTCCAGCTCATCGGCCACCATCCGCTCCTCTGGGGTGCGCAAGGGCTTCACGTCTCGGTTTTCGGTGTTACGCGTCATCGCCGGCCTTCTGGCTCTCCCGCCGGCGCTCGATGCGCGGCTCCTCGGTGCGCTGCGACGGCGGGCTGCCGGCAGCGGTCTTCAGCGCGCGCACGAGCTCATTCGCGCGCCCTTCGTGTGCGAGCTTCTCGAGACGGGTGACCGTCCAATCGAGGTCAGCGGGGCTGAACGTGTTCGGCGAGACGACTTCCATGATCGCCGGGTGGTCGGTCGGCCGCGATCCCTCGTCGGGGCCGAGCAGCTCCTCGTGCAATCGCTCCCCGGGGCGCAGTCCGGTGTAGACGATCTCGATGTCCGCGCCCGGACGCAGTCCGCGCGCGCGCACCAAAGCTTCGGCGAGGCTGACGATCTTGATCGGTTCGCCCATATCGAGCATGTAGACGTGGCGAGGCTTGGCCACCGTGAGTGTCCGGATGACCAGGGCGACCGCCTCGCGGATGGTCATCATGTAGCGCGTCATCTCAGGGTGGGTGATGGTCACCGGCCCGCCCTGCATGATCTGCCGCTCGAACAGCGGCACCACGCTGCCCCGGCTGCCCACGACATTGCCGAAGCGCACGGCCCAGCACGTCATCTGGCCCTGCCAGCCGAGGATCATCTGCTCGCACACACGCTTGGTGCAGCCCATGACCGATTGCCGTCCGACAGCTTTGTCGGTGGAGATGAGCACGAACCTCTTCACGCCGGCAGCCTCGGCGCAGTGGAGCGTGTTCCGCGTCCCGACCACGTTCGTGATCACTGCTTGCTCCGGATGGGCTTCGAGCATCGGCACGTGCTTGTAGGCGGCCGCGTGAAAGACCATGTCTGGCCGCTCGTCCGCGAACAGCTGCAGCAGAGGCTCGCGGTCGGCGACCGAGAGGAGCGCTTCCCGGATGTCAATCGACATGTCCATACGCAGCTCCTCGGCGATGTCGAAGAGGCCGCTTTCGTTGTTGTCGACCAGAACCAGGCGGCGCGGCTGCAGGCCGGCGAGCATGCGGCTGAGCTCAGAGCCGATCGAGCCCGCGGCCCCCGTCACCAGGACCGTCTTGCCGGTCACATCGGCGCGCGCCTGCTCCACCTCCAGCTCGCGGTGGGTGCGGCCGACCAGGTCATCGGCGGACAGCTGCCGCAGCCGGGTCCCGTGCTGGCGGTGGAACCACGCCTCGGTGCCGGGAAGGATGAAGAGCGGGAGGCCGGCCTCCAGGCAGACGTTGAAGAGCTTTCTGTCCTCCGGGGTGGAATCGGTTTCGAAGACGAATGCAACTCCACCCGCGTCCGTCGATTTCAGGTGGTGCGCCAGCTCGTAGGCCGACCCGACCACCGGCACGCCCAGGACGGTGTGGTGGATCTGAGAGGAATCCTTGGTGAGGATCGCGACCGCCTGCCACTCGGGGCTTGGCGACTGGACGAGCTCTTTGACGGACGGGTTCGAGGCCGAGTCGGCGACGATGAGGAGGCGGCTGCCGCTCGCCGGCGCCCGGGACAGCAACCGAGGGAGGAGGCGGAACAGGCCGATGCCCATCAGGACGGCGGGCATGGCCAGCAACGGCACGCCGAGGCGCCAGATGCGGTAATCGCTCGGCAAGACCCAGTTGGCCAGCGTGATGAGGAGCGACGCCTCGGCCACAGCCAGCCCGGTCGCGATGGCGTCGTGGATGCCCGCCACCTTCCAGATGCGGCGGTAAAGGCCGAAATGGGCCTCACCCGCGCCCATCGCCAGCACGACGAAAGCGATCGAGAGCAGCAGTGTGGCTCGCGACTGCGGCGTCGTGATGATGCGGCCGCCGTAGTTGAGCTGCTGGAATGTTTCGAGCCCAACCCAGAAGATCACCACCTCGGCCAGGAAGGACGGCGTGTAGCGCACCAATGCGCGCAGCCTTCGGCCGGTGGCAGACGGTGCGCCTGCTCGCGGCTCGGGCCCGGTCGTCCGTGGGGTGGTGATGCTCATGCGGTCAGGTCTAGAAGTGTGTGCTAAAGGGCGCCCTGCCCGGGCGCCAGACGGAGGACAGCCGCAGCTTACGAAACGGGCACGGGCACGTCAACTCGATCGGGGGCGGCGCGGCGGGCGGCCTCCGGGCGGCGTTGCCAGGCGTCGATGCCCAGCTTGAGCGCCACGATTCCGAAGATCCACATGCCTCGATCGCTCGGGATGTCGCCGCTCAGGTTGGCGACGGCAAAGAAGACGGCCACGATCATCATCAGGCCGGCGACCGCCGGCGCCCCGCGTTGGATGCCGCCCCACATGAAAGCCAACCACCCCAAGAGCAGCGGCACGATGATCAGCAAGAAGCCGATCAGCCCGGTCTCGCTCGCAACCTCCAGGGGCACGTTGTGCGGGTACTGGTAGAAGTCTCCAGGCTTGGCGGTCCCGATGGTGCTCGTGTTCTTGAGGACGCCGGCGAAAGAACCGAGGCCGGTACCCAGGATCGGGTCCTGCCCAAGCAGCGTCACCCCTCGAAGCAGGAGCTTGTCGCGATCGCCCGAGCTGCCTTCGAGGGCGATGAGGCGGTCGGTGACGCAGTGACAGTAGTTGTGAGGGTCGTACGTGACCGCGATCGCGACGCCGGTCAATATCACCAACACCAAAGGCAGGGCCACGTACCGGTTGTACAGCGCTTTTCGATACGGGTTCGGCGTGCCTCGAGTTTCACGCCAGTACTTGGAGGCGGCCCAAAAGACGGCTGAGAGCACGAGCGCAAGCGCGAACGCAACCAGGGACTGGCGCGCGCTCGCGAACATGATCCCGCCCACGCCCAGCACGCCGATGGCGGCCGAGGCCCAGAAGTTCTTGATCAACCAGGGCTGGACCGCGACCAGCGTGCCCAGGGCGATCAGGTTGCCCTGCCAGGTGTAGCGGTCGACTCCGAGGATGCGATCGCCCAGCAGCGCGATCGTGATGAGGCCGATCGCGACGCCGATCGCGAGCTGGGTTGCGGCCGCGGGCCAAGCGTCCTCCGCGCGGTCGATCATCATCGCGACCGCAGCCGACATCGGCAGAACGATGAAAACGAAATAGGTCAGCTTCGAGGTGCCGTAGCTGAGCTGGTCTGGCGTCAGGTGGAGCAGGTACCTGGAGCGCAGCCAGGACAGGATCATCCACGCGGCGACCACCCCGACGTAGGCGAGCATGAGCCGGTTCGGGCGGCCGAGCTTGAAGAAGAAGAGGGCGACCACGACGTAGCCGAGCGCGATCGCCGCCGACAGCGTCACACGTTGTGGCGAGCTGACGAGGACCGCCACAGGAAGGGCGGCGAGCATCGCGATCCGAGCGAGCGCGATCGGCCTGCGCTCGAGCTGCCGGCCGGTGATGTCGCCGATCCGGTTCACCTCCAGCATTGTGAGACTTGCCAGCACGTAGAGGGCCAGCACAAACGCGAGCACGGCGCTGGTCGTGGTATCCGCGAAGCGTGGAAGCACCAGAGCCAGGAGCACGAACAGGGCGAAGGAGATGACCACGGGGACTGCGAAAACCTCGAGGGCGACCGTGAGCAGGAGGGTGGCCGCCAGCACGATCCCGCGCAGCGTGCCTCGCCTGATCACCGGAGCTTGCTCGGCTTCGAAGACCTCGAGCAGCCGGTCGGCGAGGCGCGGGATGTTGTGCTGCTCGAGCACGAAACGGCGGCCCCGCTCGCCCATCTCCATCCTTTCTTGTGGCGTCAGGTCGACGAGCTGCTCGACAGCGTCCGCCAGGACCTCGGGGTCGCCAGGCGGCACGCTGAACCCGGCGTTGGCATCGCGCACGGGGTCGTACGTCGATTTCCCGAAGAAGACGATCGGCCTGCTCGCCGCCAGGTAGTCGGTGAGCTTGTTGAGGCTGATGCCGAATCGATAAAGGGCGAGGTCGCGGAGGCCGTAGATGAACGCGTCCGCCTCGCCCATGATCCGCCCCACGTCTTTTTTCGGCACCGCGGCCCTGAAGTCGACGTTCTTCAGCCCCATCGACTTCGCCTGTTTGACGAGCCCTTCTCGTTCCTGCCCGGAGCCGACCAGGATGAACTCGACATCCTTGCGCCCCCGCTTTTCCAATACGGCGGCGGCTTCGAGGATGCTGTCCAGCGAGTTGGACGCGACGAAGCCGCCCAGGAACATGATCCGGAATGGGCGATGGCGGCCTCCGTCATAGGGCGTCAGCTCCTCGTATCGGGCGAGCTCCACGCCGTGGGGCAGCCATAGGATCTTCGACGGTGATACGCCCTGCGACTCAACGTAGGCGTCGGTATGCCGCCACAGCATGATGATCCGCTCCGCCTGCTCGAACAGGTGGCGCTCCAGCGTTCGCATCCCGCGAGCCGCTCTTCCATCGGGTCGGAGCCGGCCGAAGTCGATGAGAGTTTCCGGCCATAGATCGGTGACCTCGAAGAAGAACCTGGCGCCCTTGGTGAGGGCAAGGAAATAACCGCTGAGCGCGGCCAGCGGATGGACCGAAACGCCCACCACCACCTGCGGGCGCTCACGCCGGAGGGATCCGGATACGAATGCGAGAGCGCTGAACACAAGCATGTTCAGGACACGACGCCAGTCGTTCCTGTGGTAAGCGGGCGCGGCGATCCAGACGTACCTGACGCCCTCGATGTCCTCATCGCGCCACAGCCTCCAGCCCAGCTCTCGTACCGGCTTGAGGTGGTAGTGGCTGAAGGCGCAGACGAAGATCGTCGTCGGGTTCCCCTTCTCCACGAGCCTGCGCGCAAGGTCGAACGTCCGCGTGGCCAGGCCGTCGGGTGGGTCGGCATAGTGGTTGACGATCCAGATCCGCATGGACCCGAGCCCCCGGCCCCTACTTACGCGTCGAGATCGACTCGGTCACCTCGACGGCGCCACGAACCAGGTCGAGGAGGATGGGGCTCAGCTTCCGGAGCGCAGCCATGTCGGTGTCCCGGTGCTTGAGCGCGATCACCACCGCGTCGAAACGCGCCGTTGGAACTTCGCGGACGAGCTCGATCTCGCGCGGGAAATTGTTGGCCTCGACGATCGGGTCGTACACCACCACCTGATGGTGCGCCGCCAGGCCGCGCGCGAATGCAAGCGCGGCCGAGGCCCGGGCGTCGGGATAGTTGGGCTTGTAGGTCGCGCCCACCACCAGGACGTGGCCGCGCGTTATCCCGCTCCCCGCAAGCAGGTCGCGCAGGTGGTCCGCGACGCGCTGAATGATCATCTCGTTCGTGGTGATCGCGTCTCGCAGGATCGGCATCGCGAGCCCGATCTCCTCGGCCGCCTCGAGCAGGTATCGAGGCACGGTGGGGATGCAGGTGCCGCCCGCACCGACACCGGGCTGATGGGGCATGAAGGCGAAGGGCTTGGTGGCGGCTGCGTCGATCACGTCGGCGGCGGTGATGCCGATCCGGCGGCAGAGCTCCGCGAACTCGTTGATGAACGAGATGTTGACGAGGCGGAACGAGTTCTCCAGCAGCTTGGACGCTTCGGCGACCTCCACGGGTTCGACCGCGTGGGTGGGGACGCCGGCTCGCTTGTACAGCTCGACGGTCAGGTTGAGCGCTTCGGCGCTCGTCGCGCCAACGACCCGAGGGATCTCACCCAGCGCCGTGCCCCGACCTGGGTCGAAACGCTCCGGCGCGTGCGAGATCAGCCGGCCATGACGCCCGAACCGGGCAGCCAGGTCGCGCGTGAACCCTATCGGCACGGTGCTCGCGACCACGATCAGCCTTTCCCTGTCCGAAAGGCCCTGGACATCGGCGACGAATTGATCGAACGCATCCATGGTGTTCTCAGCGGCCGGGGTCAGGTTGGGGAGGCACAGGATGAGGGCGTCGCAGCCGCCCAGGTCTTCGACGCGGGCGGTCAGCCGCGCATCGGGTTGTGAGGCGGAACCCGCTGCCAGCGCCTTCACCCGCGACTCGGAAATGTCGTAGCCCACGGTCTGGTGACCGGAGCGCTGCCAAAGGGCGAGCTCCTGCGATCCGATTGTGCCCAGGCCGACCACGCCGACTCGTGAGATCCCGTTCAAATGACCAGCCATACGGTATCAGCAGGGTGGGGGGCCGGCGTTGCCCTGCCCAGCGCGCCCAACGTATCATTGGCCGACCATGAGGCGATCTGGGCCTCGCCGGTCGGATTCGGTGTCCGGGTGAGCGGGAGCGATTGGACAGTCGAGTCAACCACCAGCCTGCTGCGCCGAGATCCATGGGTCGAGGTGCTTGAAGAGCACATCAAGCTCCCGGACGGACGGCGCGTCGACGACTTCTACACCATCCGGCTTCGTGACTTCGTCGTGGTTGCCGCCCTCACCGACGTCGGCAGCCTCGTAACCGTCAAGCACTACCGGCACGGGTCGCGGAGCGAGACCCAAGGCCTGCCGTCCGGTTTCATCGACGACGGCGAGAACCCGGTTGACGCGGCCCGTCGCGAGCTTCGCGAAGAGGCCGGCTACGAAGCCTCGGACTGGTTGGATCTCGGCCACTACGTCGTCGACGGGAACCGTGGCTGCGGCATCGAGCATGTTTTCCTCGCCCGCGGCGCCCGGCGCGTGGCGGACCCCGTTCATGTCGATCTCGCCCCGACCACGGTGGACGTGGTGGCCCTCGACCGCGCGGTCGACTCGATGTGGGATGGAGAGATGCGCGAGCTGGCCTGCGTGGCTGCGCTCGCGCTGGCTGTGATAAGAATCAATGCGGAGTCCGTCTCCGCTGGGAGCCCCTAGACAGATTGCAACCGAACCAACCTCGCGATAGCGACCGCATCCTCGACTGGAAGAACCGAAGCGTCCTGGTCACGGGCGGCGCTTCGTTCATCGGCTCGCATGTCATCGACAAGCTGGTCGAGCGGGGCGCAAACAAGATTCGCGTCGTCGACGACCTTTCCAGCGGAACGCTCGAGAACATCCGCGGTCACGTCGACAGCGGTGTTGTGGACGTCAAGCAGGTCGACCTGCTGAGCGCCGGCGCGGCAGAGGCTGCGACGCGCGGCATCGACGTCGTCTTCCACCTGGCCGCGATCCACGGCGGCCGCGGATATGTCGAGATGCACGACGCCGAGTGCGGGCGCAATCTGGTGATGGATGGCCTCCTGGTCCAGGCTTCCATGGACCAGGGCGTCGACAAGTTCGTGTTCGCTTCCTCGGGCTGCGTCTACCCGAACTACATCCAGCAGGACTTGTCCAAGGAGCTGTACCTGACCGAGGAGATGGTGGGACCGCCATACGACTCTGACCACCTGTATGGGTGGGCCAAGCTGATGGGCGAGCTCAGCCTGCAGGCCTGGTACCGGCAGCGAGGCTTCAAGTCCGTGTCTTGCCGCTTCTTTACCGTGTACGGCGAGCGCGGGGTCGAGAACCACGCCGTCATCGCGATGATCGCGCGCGCTTTCATCGGCCAGAACCCGTTCGAGGTGTGGGGCGACGGCAACCAGGTCCGCAACTGGACGTACGTCGGCGACATCGCCGAGGGCATGATCGAGGCCGCGGAGAGCGGCATCGTGGATGGCACGCCTATCAACCTCGGCACCATGGAGCGAACCCGAGTCATCGACGCCGTCCACGAGGTGCTTCGTTACACCGGCAAGCAGGCCGACATCAAATTCCTGAC
>DASWGF010000074.1:0-2947 GCA_036393875.1 Candidatus Dormiibacterota bacterium | reverse complement strand
GCCCAGATCGCGAATGCGGTAGAGCAGCGCGGTCTTGAGCCCGCTGAAGCTGAACTCGAGGCCCGGCAGGGAAGGTTTCGGCAGCGGCTGCCGGCGCGGGTCCCCGGTGCGAGCCAGGCGGTCGAGCGCGGGTCCGCCCGGGTACCCGAGCCCCAGCATCCGGGCGGCCTTGTCGAAGGCCTCGCCGGCCGCATCGTCACGGGTGCGGCCGATGACCTCAAACCGTCCGTGTTCGGGCATGCGCACGAGGTCCGAGTGCGCCCCGCTCACGACGAGGCCCAGCAGCGGCGGCTCCAGGTCGGGGCGAGCCAGCATGGCGGCATAGATATGGCCCCACAGGTGATTGACCCCGGTCAGCGGCCGAGACCACGACGCGCTCAGCCCCTCGGCCACGCCGACGCCGACCAGCAGACAGCCGGCAAGGCCCGGGCCACGCGTGACGGCGATGAGGCCGATGTCATCCGGGCTCGCGCCGGCCTTCTCGAAGGCTAATTCGACGAGGCCGGGCAGGCTCTCGAGGTGATCGCGCGCGGCGAGCTCGGGGACGACGCCGCCAAAGTCCTGGTGCAGGTCTACTTGCGAGTGGATGACGTTCGACACCACGCGCCGGCCGTCCTCGACCAGGGCGACCGAGGTTTCGTCACATGACGTTTCGATGCCGAGCGTTAGTGCCAGCTTGTTTCTCCCCACCCAGCACACCCATTGCGCGGGAATTCCGGTCTCCATTCTCCCCTCACCCCCGCTTCGCGGGGGAGCTCCCCACGTGGTGGGGAGCCTAGGGGAGGCGAGTTAGGTAAGCAGGTCCCGTCGCAAGCCTTTGACCTCGGAGTCGATCCGCTCCAGGTTGGCCTCGTACGCGCGCCGGAATCGGGGCGAATGGATGGAGTCGGACCACATCACGATCGCGTCCTCTCCGTTGTCGGTGTAGTAGCCCTTGCGACGGCCGATCACCTTGAAGCTGAAAGCCTCGTACATGTGCATCGCGTGCTCGTTGGACGTGCGCACTTCGAGGGTCACCCATTTGGCGCCCATGTCGTAGGCCGCCTGGATGAGACCGGCGAAGAGGATGCGGCCGAGGCCTTGATGATGAAGTTCGCGGCGGACACCAATGGTCGTCACGTGCGCCTCGTCGTACATGCGCCACATTCCGCCGTAACCGACGATCGTGGGATCGAGCTCGGATGCCTGGTACCCGGCGGGCCTGGCGACGCCCTCCTGGCGCAGCACGACATAGTGCGCGCTCGAGCGCGACGCCAGCTCGCGGAAGTAAGCGTTGCGCGGCCATGGCGTGGCGAAGATCTCTTTCTCGATCTCCTGCACGGTCGCGATGTCCGCCTCGCGCATGAGCTCCAGCGCCAACTGCTGGCGAATCTGAACCATCACTTTGGCCGAACCGAGAAGGACTGCATGTACTCGAGTTTAAGACTGCCGTAGGCCACGTCGTGCGCCGACTCCAGCAATCGCCCCGCTGCGGCGCCGAACGAGCCCAGCTCGTGCTCTGGCGCGAAGAGGTGCCCTGCGTCCTCGAGGGCGGACTCCGTGGCCGCCGAGACGAATCCGACGAGCCGGTGCGTCTTCGGGATCTCGTTTGGCTCTCCAAGCGCCGGGCTTCCGCCCGGTGCGAGGTAGTAGAGCCGACCCCGGCCTGCCTCTGAGATGGCAATCACCGGGGTGTCGCTGCGGGCCGCCTGGAGCTCGAGAGTACGGAGCGGGACGATGGGAATCCGGAGTCCCATGGCGAGCCCGAGTCCAAATGACACGCCCACACGCAGACCGGTGAACGATCCAGGGCCAGTCGCCACCGCGACGCTGGTCAGCCTGTGGGGTGCTACCAGCGCGCGCATCCGGTCGATGAGTAGAGGGCTCCTCGCGGGCAGGAACACCTCCTCACTGACTGACCCCGATCCGTCCAGGATCGCCAAGGCGCTGACGGCCGACGACGTGTCAACGACGAAGATCACGTTCGATCCGGATGCGGCGACGGTCGCCGCCCAGGTGTTCGATGGAGATCAGCGCGGCGTCCGAGCCTACGGTTCCATCAATCCGATCGCCCCACTCGACGACCACCGCTCCCGCATCCAGCAGCTCGTCGAGGCCCAGGTCGCGAAGGTCGTCGCCCTTTTCCAGGCGGTACAGGTCGACGTGAGCGAGCTGCAGGCGGCCGGGATAGATTCGGACCAGCTGGAAGGTCGGACTGGCCACCGGCGCGGCCGACCCGGTGCCTCGGGCGACTCCGCGCACGAACGTGGTCTTGCCCGCGCCGAGCTCTCCCGTCAGGAGGACAAGGTCGCCCGACCGCAGGCGCCGGCCCAGCTCCTCGCCCGCTGCCTCGGTCTCCTGGGGTGACGAGGTCTCACGCGAAGTGGTCGTAGCCACGGACCTCCAGGTCGAGATCACGACCGTCTGAGCCGATCACGCGGACCTTTGGATCAACGGTCATCACCCCGATCGGCCGCACACCTGCGTGCACGACCTTGTCCTCGGGTCCGACGCACACCAGCTCGGCCTCCTCCCCACTCGCCAACGCGTCCTCGATCGTAGCGCCCGCAGCCACCGGCACTTCTGCGGCACGAATCACGCATCCGACTCCCGACACGGCGGCATATTTCTCCATCTCGCGAACCAGCCCGTCCGAGATGTCGCCGCAGCTCAGCTCAGCCTGGTTCAACAGGCTGCCCTCCTCGAACTTCGGCTCCAGGAGAATGACGCGCCGCTCACGCAATGCCACCGCGGCGGCGCCGAGTGGGCCCGTGACCCCGACGACCCAGCCCGGCCGAACGTGTGCGCGGGCCAATGGCACCAGGCTCGTCGTCCCAAGGACCGTCAGGGTCAGCACCCCGGGTCCGTCGATCGCGGTCGTGTCCCCGCCCGCGATGGCTATGTCAAAACGATCAGCCAGCCGCCGGATGCCCTCATACAAACCCGTGACGGTTTCCACGGACCAGGA
>DASWGF010000073.1:0-4178 GCA_036393875.1 Candidatus Dormiibacterota bacterium | reverse complement strand
GCGCAGGTGCTGCAGGGCGCCTCGCTGGCGGTCGCGGAGTATGGAATCGAGGTCGTGGTGGTCGGTTCTCCCGGCGTCGTGCAACCGCTGCTCGACAAGCATCCGCACTTGACTCTGTGTCCTTCCACACAGGTCATCGCGATGGACGATCACCCGGCGCAGGCGGTCCGGTCCAACCCGGATTCGTCGATGGCCGTGTGCGCGCGATTGTGCAGGGAAAGCAAGGCCGACGGATGGATGTCGGCCGGCAACTCGGGCGCGATCATGGCCACAGCTCTGTTGGTCCAGGGCCGCATAAGAGGAGTGGAGCGGCCGGCGCTGGGCTCGATCGTGCCCGTCAAGGGCGGGTTCGCCTATTTCCTCGACGTCGGCGCCAACGTCGACTCCAAACCCGAGTACATGGTGCAGTTCGCGCTCATGGGCGCCATCTACGCGCGCGAGATGATGGGCCGATCCGAGCCTCGTGTGGGGCTGCTCAGCAACGGCGAGGAGGAGGGGAAGGGGGACGAGCTGGTCAAGGAGACCGCCCGCAGGCTGAAAGGAACCATGAAGGGCTTCGTGGGTAACGTCGAGCCGAAAGATCTCTACGCAGGCAAGGTGGATGTGGTCGTCGCCGACGGCTTCGTCGGCAACATCACAATCAAGATGGCGGAGGCGACGGCCGAATTTCTCTTCCGTAGCTTGAGGGACGAGATTCCACGCACGCTGCAGGGCAAGCTGGGCGGCCTCCTCATCCGTGATGGTGTGGGCCGGCTGCGCAGCAGCATCGACTGGCGGGAGTTCGGAGGCGCGCCACTGCTTGGGATCGACGGGGTGGCGGTGGTGGCGCACGGACGCTCCGATGCCCGCGCCATCAAGAACGCCATCCGCGTGACCAGGGAGGCGGCCGAGAATCAACTCGTGCGTAAGATTCGGGCTGAGGTGGGCAGGTGAAAAAGAACGGGCGAGTGCGGGTCGTGGTCACCGGTATGGGGACCGTGAACCCACTCGGGAAGACGCTGGACGAGTACTGGGACGGCCTGATCGAAGGACGCAGCACCGCCCGCATGGTCGAAGGCTCGTACGCAACCGAAAAGCTCAACACCAAATTCGCGTGCGAGGTACACGGTTTCGACCCGACCCTGTATATGGACCGCAAGGCGGCCCAACGCATGGCGCGCTTCTCGCAGATGGCGGTCGCCGCGTCATCCATGGCGCTTGCTGATTCTGGCCTCGACCTGTCCAAGGAGGACGACTTTCGAGTCGGTGTCGACATGGGGACAGGAATTGGCGGCTTCATCGAGATGACCGGCGGTGCCATCTCGTACGCCACCAAGGGCAGGCTGAACCCGCTCTACGCTCCGATGATCATCCCCAACATGGCCGCCGCATCGGTGGCCATGGCCTTCCATCTTCGTGGCCCCAACACCACGGTGACGACTGCGTGCGCGGCCTCCACGCATACGTTGGGCGACGCGACCAGGATCATTCAGCACGGCGATGCGGACGTCATGCTCGCCGGGGGCAGCGAAGCGTCCCTCTGCGAGGTGGGCATTTCAGCGTTCAACTCGATCCGCGCGTTGTCGACACGCAACGACGCACCTGAAAAGGCGAGCCGTCCTTTCGATCGCGATCGCGATGGCTTCGTACCCGGCGAGGGTGCCGGCACGCTGGTGCTCGAGTCGATCGACCACGCGATGAGCCGCGGCGCGCGCATCTACGGCGAGGTCGTGGGCTTCGCGCTCACCTGCGACGCCTATCACCAGGTCGCCCCCGACGAGACTGGCGAAGCGCCGGCCCGGGCGATCACGCTCGCCCTGAAAGATGCCGGCGTGGAGCCGAAGGATCTCGACTACGTCAACGCACATGGGACCTCGACCACGCTGAACGACGCGGGCGAGACGCGGGCGCTGAAGATCGCGCTCGGCGATGAGGCTTACAAAGTTCCGATCAGCAGCACCAAGTCGATGATCGGCCACCTGCTCGGCGCGGCGGGCGCCGTCGAGGCCATCGCCACCTTGCTGACGATGAATCGCGGGCTCATCCACCCGACCATCAATTACGAAAACCCAGATCCAGAATGCGACCTCGACTACGTGCCCAATGTGGCCCGCCGCAAGGACGTGCACATCGCCATCTCCAACGGTTTCGGATTCGGCGGGCACAACGCAGTCGTGGTCTTGAAGAAGTACGAGGAGTAGCTTGACCGACGACGCCACGACCGGAACAGTTCTCAATCGCAGCCTCCAGGAGGAGATGCAGACCTCCTACATGGAGTACGCGATGTCCGTCATCATCGCGCGGGCGCTGCCCGACGTGCGCGACGGGCTGAAGCCGGTTCAACGCCGGATTCTCTACGCCATGCACCGAGCCGGCGCGACCTCCGCCAGCCGGCACCGCAAGTGCGCCGCGTTCGTCGGAGACGTGATGAAGTTGTACCACCCTCACGGCGACGCGGCGGTCTACGACGCGCTGGTCCGCATGGCGCAGCCGTTCTCCCTGCGCTATCCGTTGATCGACGGTCAGGGCAACTTCGGCAGCGTCGACGGCGATCCCCCTGCAGCGATGCGCTACACGGAGGCCCGGCTTTCCGCAATCACCGGCGAGCTGATGGCCGACATCGAGAAGCAGACGGTGGATATGGTTCCGAACTACGACGGGACCGAGGAGCAGCCGTCGGTGCTGCCGGCGCGAATGCCGAACCTGCTGGTCAACGGTGCCACCGGTATCGCGGTCGGCATGACTACCAACATTCCGCCGCACAACTTGCGTGAGATCACCGCCGGCGTGAAGCACCTCGTCGACAATCCCGAGGCCACGGGCGAAGATCTCCTCGCCTTCATCAAAGGTCCGGACTTTCCCACCGGCGGGATCGTGATGGGTACGGCCGGGATCAAGGCCGCCTATTCCACGGGGCACGGCCGCATCATCGTCCGCGCGCGGCACACGTTCGAGCAGGCGCCCAACGGACGAGAGCGCATCATCATCGATGAGCTCCCCTACGCCGTCAACAAATCGACTCTGGTGGCGAAGATCGCCGAGCTCGTCTCGGAGCGAAAGCTCGAGGGAATCGCCGACCTGCGGGACGAGTCAGACCGCGACGGTATGCGAATCGTCATCGAGCTGAAGCGCGAGGCCCGCGTCTTCACGGTCCTCAACAACCTCTACAAGCACACGACCCTGCAGCAGACGTTCGGCGTGATCTTGCTCGCCATCGTCGAGGGACGGCCGGTGGTGCTGAGCCTGAAGCAGGCCTTGCAGCTTTTCATCGACCACCGGCGCGACGTCATCCTGCGCCGCACACGGTTTGACCTCGAGCGCGCCCAGGAACGCGCACACATCCTCGAAGGCCTGAAGATCTGCCTCGACCATCTCGACGAGGTCATCAAAACCATACGCGCGGCCGCCGACACGGAGGTGGCGGCGACCCAGCTGCAGACGAAGTTCGGGCTGTCCGAGCGTCAGGCGAGGGCGGTGCTGGCGCTGACCCTGGGCCGTCTCACCAAGCTCGAGCGCGGCAAGATCGACGAGGAGTACGAGCAGGTGATCAAGACCATCGCCTACCTCGAGAGCATCCTCGCCAGCGACCAGAGGGTCCGCCTCCTCATCAAGGACGAGATGGACGATCTCGTCAAGAAGTACGGCGACGATCGCCGCACCGAGATCACCGACCAGGAGCCGAACGAGCTGTCCGCCGAAGACCTGGTGCCGAAAGAGGACGTCGTCGTCACGCTCACGCACCGCGGCTACGTGAAGCGCCAGCCGCTGCGCGTTTTCCGAGCCCAGAAGCGCGGAGGGGTGGGCCTGAAAGGTGCGCGGCCGACCGCGGGCAGCGACGCGCCCAGCGGCACGCGCGAAGAGGACTACGCAGTTCATCTGCTCACCACGCATACGCACGCGTCGATGCTCTTCTTCACGCAGAGCGGCCGCGTGTTCCAGCTGCGCGTCCACGAGGTGCCCGAGCGCGAGCGTCAGGCGAAGGGCGTCCCGGTCAACAACCTCATCGACATCGGACCGAACGAGCGCATCAGCGCAGTATTCGTGCGCCCCGAGTCGGAGGCCGAAGCGCGCTACATGCTGATGGTGACCAAGAACGGATATATAAAGAAGACGTCGCTGGCCGAGTATGCCAACGTGCGCCGCAACGGCCTGATCGCGATCAACCTCCAGGAGGGTGACGAGCTGAACTGGGTGACGCC
>DASWGF010000072.1:0-4417 GCA_036393875.1 Candidatus Dormiibacterota bacterium | reverse complement strand
TGCGCATGCTCGAGGAAGAGGGCCTCGAGCAGGTATACGAGCGGCATGCTCGCCTGGCGCGGGCCACGCAATCAGGATTGCAGTCGCTGGGCTTTCAGCTCTTCGCGCAGGAGGGCTACCGCTCGAACACGGTCACATCCGCGGTCCCACCGCCTGGAGTCGACGTCGCCGCCCTGCGGAAGCTCCTCGACGAGAAGTTCGGCGTCGTCATAGCCGGTGGCCAGAGCAAGATGACGGGGAAGATGGTCCGCGTGGGACACCTGGGCGCGGTCGCCGAGGGCGACGTGGTGCAGGTGCTATGGGCGATCGAGCAGGCGCTCGAGGAGCTGGACGTCGCCCCCGCCGAGGGCCGGGCGGTGGCCGCGGCCACGGCTTCGCTGCAGGGCGTCCCAGCGTAGTGCCCTAAGCCCCGTGCCCAGGATCCTCGTCGCCGACCCGCTCGCCGAGGACGGTCTCGAGCGCCTTCGTCGCGCGGGTGAGGTTACGGTCGTCAACAAACTCAGCGAGACCGAGCTGATCGAGCGCATTCCCGACTTCGACGCCCTGGTGGTACGCAGCGAGACCAAGGTGACCGCGCCGGTTCTGGAAGCCGGTCGCCGCTTGCGGGTGGTTGGGCGTGCGGGGGTGGGGGTCGACAACATCGACGTCGCGGCCGCGACCCGCAAGGGCATCCTGGTCGTCAACGCTCCGCGCGGAAACATCGTCGCCGCGGCCGAGCACACGATCGCCCTGCTCTTCGCCCTTGCGCGCTCGGTGCCGCAGGCGGACGCTTCGGTGAAACGGGGGGAATGGACTCGGTCCAAGTTCATCGGGACCGAGATCCGAGGCAAGACGCTGGGCGTGATCGGCCTCGGCAATGTCGGCTCCGAGGTCGCCAAGCGCGCGCACGGGCTGGAGATGGAGGTCGTGGCCTACGACCCGGTCGTATCGGTTGAGCGGGCGGAGCTCTTCAACGTGGAGCTGGTCGCGCTGAACGAGCTTCTCGAGCGATCCGACTTCATCACGGTCCACGTGCCGCTCGTCGACGCCAACCGTCACCTCATCGGCGCACCGGAGCTGGCGATGCTCAAGCCGACCGCGCGGCTGATCAACACCGCCCGCGGGGGCATCGTGGACGAGGCGGCCCTGTGCGAGGCGCTCGAGTCAGGAAGGCTCGCTGCCGCGGCGGCGGACGTGTTCGAGCACGAGCCGGCCGGCGAGAGTCCCCTCTTCCGGCTACCGAATTTCATCGCCACCCCCCACATCGCGGCCTCCACGATCGAGGCCCAGGCGTCTGTGGCCTTCGACGTGGCGGAAGAGGTGGCCGCCGTGCTTGCCGGTGACCTGCCGCGGTACGCGGTCAATGCTCCCGCGCTGCCGCCTGAGGAACTCGCTTACCTGCGTCCTTTTGCGCTGCTGACCGAGCGCCTGGCCTCCCTCCACAGCCAGATGTTCGGCGGCAGGGTGGACGCCATCGAGCTCGAATGCGAGGGCGAACTGGCCGAGCACGACGTCAACCTTCTGGTCGCGGCCGCGATTCGAGGCGTGCTGCAGCCGTTCACTGAAGACCGCATCAACGCTGTCAACGCGCGGCTGATCGCCTCCGGCCGGGGCGTCAAGCTGATCGAAAGCCGCAGTCCCGCGCATGGAAGCTATGCCAGCCTCGTCACGCTCCGTATGCACGGGCACGAGCTCGCCGGGACCGTGCTCATGGGCGAGCCGCGCGTGGTTCGGATCGACTCGTTTCGCGTCGACCTCGTGCCCGAGGGGCGCTTCCTGGTCAGCCGGCATGACGACCGGCCGGGCGTGGTAGGCAGCTTTGGCACGATCCTGGGCAAGCACGACGTCAACATCGCCAGCATGCAGGTCGGGCGCGACGCGCCCCGCGGCAACGCGATGATGATCCTCGCCGTGGACGATCCCGTCGGCGCCGAAGTGCTGGCGCGGCTCCGTGAGGTGGCAGGCATGTCCGACCTCCGGTACGTGGAGCTCGGGGGAACGTCCGATAGCTGACGTAAGAGCTTTCACAGGCATCCGATACCGCCTCTCACGCGCCGGTGATCTGAGCTCGCTGGTGGCGCCGCCGTACGACGTCATCTCCGAGGCGGAGCTGCCTCGGTACAGGTCGCTTTCGCCTTTCAACGTGGTTCACGTCACGCGGCCGGGCACCGATTACGCGCGGGCAGGCGAGACGTTCGAAGAGTGGGAGCGCGACGGCGTTCTCCAGACCGACGAGCCGTCGATGTACGTGCACGAGGTCGCCTTCAACGGCCGGCGGCGGCGCGACCTCATCGCGGCGCTGCGCCTGCAGCCATACCAGGACCGCGTGGTGCTGCCACACGAGCGCACGCATCGTGGGCCGAAGGAGGACCGCCTGGCGCTGATGCGTGCCACGCATGTGAGCCTCGAGCCGCTCTGGTTCGTCTACGAAGGACGCGTCAGCGGGCTGCAGCAGATGACCGAGGTCGTCAGCCGGCAGTCGCCGGCGGTCCAGTTTCGTGGACCCGAGGGGACCGACCATCGCCTGTGGACGATCTCGGACGGCGTCATCCAGGCCGCGGTGCAGGCGGCCTTTGCGGACCTGCCGGTGCTGATCGCCGACGGTCACCACCGTTACGAGACCGCGCTTGCCTACGCGGAGGAGGTCGGCGGTGAGCCGGACGCCGCTTCTCGTTTCACCCTGGCGCTGCTCACCGACATCGACGATCCCGGCCTGGAGGTCCTGCCCACGCATCGGGTCCTGAAAGCCGGCGTCGCGGTCACCGGCGGCGAGGACGCGCCCTCGCTCGAGGCGACCCTGGCCGGACTCCACGGCCGGGTGGCGGCGGGCGTGTACCACGACCACCGGTTTCAGGTGCTGCCGTTGGAAGGGAATGTGGCGCTGGTGGAGTTACACGAGCAGGTGATCGACAACATCCTGGGCAAGCGCAACCCCGAAGACTTCCTGCTGTACACCCGCGACGCCGGCGAGGCGGTGCGCTGGGTGGATGAAGGCGTCGGGGTGGGCGCCTTCTTTCTGGACGCGCCCGACCTGAGGCAGGTTTTGAAGCTGGCGCAGGAGGGGAAGACACTTCCTCAGAAGAGCACCTACTTTTACCCCAAGCCGCCATCCGGGATGGTATTTCTCCGTCTCGATGCCAACCGGCGGCTATAGTTAGGAACCCTAAAAAAGAGACAAAAAAGATGCCCACTTACGGTTATCGCTGCAGCAATTGTGGCCACGAGTTCGAGATCCAACAGAGGATGAGCGACCAGCCGCTCAAAGCCTGTCCCAAGTGCCAGGGAAAGCTCAACAAGATCCTGTATCCAGTTGGAATCAGCTTCAAGGGCAGCGGGTTCTACACCACTGACTACGGATCGGGAAAGAGCGCTGCGGCCGCCTCCAGCAATGGAGCCACGAAGGACTCGGACAAGGCCGCGGCAGAGTCCAGCTCGGACAGCAAGTCAGAGTTGAAATCGAACTCCACATCGGAGTCGAAGCCGAAATCGGAGTCGAAGCCGGACACGAAGTCAACGTCGAAGTCGGATTCCAAAACGGAAAGGAAAGCGTCCTAGATGTCAGATATACGTGCGGTCACAGACGTCGAGTTCGAGTCCGTCGTGCTGAAGTCCGACCGGCCGGTGCTGGTCGATTTCTGGGCGGCCTGGTGCGGCCCGTGCCGCATGATCGCGCCCATCGTCGAGCAGCTCCATGGCGAGCTTGGCGACAAGGTGACCGTGATGAAGATGGACATCGACGAAAACCCGGCGACGCCCATGTCGCTGGGGATCATGTCGATTCCGACCGTGATCATCTTCAAGGACGGCAAGCCCGCAGATCGGACGGTGGGCTACCGCCCGAACATGAAAGGCGACCTGAAGGCCAAGCTCGAGGCGCTGATCGAGGCCTGACCTAGGCCTGACCTAGGCCCATCTGGGTTCCCCGGCCGGCGCCAACCTGGCTATTGTTCACGCGTGCAGGTTGCGATCTATGCACGCAAGGACCCGGGCGGGAAGCGTTTCCTGACCACCCTGGAGCGGCGAATCAAGCGGCAGGAGATCAGGGCCTGGGAGGTCCGGCGCAAGAACCCGCTGACGCTGGTCCATTCCGGAGAGCGGTACGCGAAAGTCCGCGTCACCTTCGTCCAGTCCGGAACGCGGGGCTTTGCGCGCGTCGCCAAGGACGGCAAGCTGGGTGCCTTCCGCTCGCCCGAGCCGACGCTGGTGGCCACGATCGCCGGCACGTCGTCGGTCGATCGCGTGCTGGGGTTCCTGGTCGGACTGCTGACGCGCCATGCGGAGCCCCTCGGGGTCGACGGCATTGGCATCCCGCTGACGGAATAGCATCTTTCCAGCGCTGGGGATGATCGGGGGCTGGTGCCTCCCGCGGTCTTCAAAACCGTTTGCGGGGCGCTGCTGAGGCGTCCTGGGTGGGTTCGATTCCCATCCATCCCCGCCA
>DASWGF010000071.1:0-16781 GCA_036393875.1 Candidatus Dormiibacterota bacterium | reverse complement strand
TGCCCGTGGACGTCAACCGCTCCGATGTCCGCTGCCTGCCCGAAGCTCTGACGGAATCCGCACGTTTGGCGCCAAACGCGCCCTTCATGCGACTGCCAAACACACTTTTGGCGCCAAACAAGCCGAATGGCGCCGCGGCCGAAAATGGGCAGTCCCCTTTGGGGCCCTCCCTCTTGTCCGGTTCCCTCCCCCAACCGGCCGACCTGAAGCCAAGGTATGTGAATTCCGAAAACCTGACAACCCTGCCTGTTAAGAAGACCCACGCCATGCGCATCGGCTTCAACTACGTGCGCGACCTCGGCGAGGACGGACGCAACGCGATCGTCGCCGAGCGCACCAGCAGCGGCCCCTACACCTCTTTTGAGAATTTCCTCGACCGCCTCCGTGGCGGCCCCATCGGCCCCCACGCCGTGCGCAACCTCGTCATGGTCGGCGCCTTCGACGGACTCGGCCGGCCCCGCCGCGAGCTGCTCTGGGGCTGGCAGGAGCGATGGCACGGCCGCGGATTGCGGGGCGGCATCCAGCCACAGTCGGAGCTGAAGCTGAAAGCGGTCGCGCCCAGCCTGCCCGAGCTCGACGACTTCGACCTCAACCAGCTCGAGTACCGAATCTCGGATCTCTCGACCGGACACCACCTCATCCATTTCTGCAGAGAAAGGCTGGAGGAGCTCGGCGCCCTCCAGAGCAACCAGCTCCCCCACATCCCCAACGGCAGAAAAGTGAGGGTCGCCGGGCTCGTCATCACCCGGCAGGCCCCCTCGACCGCGAAGAAGATCCGCTTCTTCACGCTGGAAGACGAGTTCGGACAGGTCAACGTGACGATCAAGCCCGATGTCTACGACCGTTACCGGCAGGTTGCCAACCGCCAGCCGATCCTCGTCATCGATGGCGTGATGCAAAGGCAAGACGGCGTCTGGTCGGTCCTCGCCACCCACATTGAAGCGCTCACAGGAGTGCCAAGGCCTCAGCCGCGCTCACACGACTACCGATGAGACCATGATCTCCGCTGATGTCGCGCGAGCACTGGGAGCACGAGTCCTCTAACTGGGCGACCTGGGCGCGACGCCCCGACTTCGATGCTTACTGGAAGTACTCCGCAAAGTTCTTCGAGCTGCTCCCACCTCCCGCCGGGCGAACTCTCGAGGTGGGCTGCGGCGAAGGCCGCGTCTGCCGTGACCTCGCCAAGCGCGGCCATCGCATGGCTGCCGTGGACGTGGTCCAGACACTGATTCGCCTGGCCAAGGACGCCGACGAACAGAGCTCCTACATCAGAGCTGACGCTGCCGCCCTGCCTTTCGCCGACGAATCGTTTGACCTGGTCGTCTTCTACAACACGCTGATGGACATCGATGAAATGGAGCTGAGCGTGCTCGAGGCCGCGAGGGTGCTGCGCCACGGCGGCGCCTTGTGCGCCTGCGTCACGCATCCCCTCGCTGACGCGGGCCGGTACGAATCTGCCGACTCAGACGCTCGGTTCATCATCGAGGGCACGTACCTGGGCGAGCGGCGGTGGTTGGCCATCGAGATAGAACGCGGTGGCGCCCGCATGAATTTCGCTGGTTGGGCTTATCCGCTTGAAGGCTATTTCGGCGCTATGGAACGGGCTGGTTTCGTGATCCAGGCCGTGCGGGAGCCCTCCGCCAATGAGGACGGCGACGACAAACGGTGGCGCGGAATTCCCCTCTTTCTAATGTGGCGGGCGGTCAAACCGTGAAAAAGTTCCTTACTTTCTGTAGCCACGCAAGGGTCTTTTGAGCGAAGCTATCGAATTGGCGCGCCTGCACCACGCAATGCAGCAACCCCAGAGGAAGACCAAATGTCAATCGGCAGAGAAATCGAAGACATCGCCCGGGACCTGATCAAGCACCAGCACGACCATCCCCCCGTGCGCGACCTCAACCGCGAATTCGACCGCAAGCTCAAGCTCACCGACCGAATCGCATCCGATTTCGCGCGCCTTGTCGGCAGCTGGGTCTTCGTGCTCGCGCAGCTTGGTCTCATGTTGCTCTGGGTGCTGTTGAACGCCATCGGCGTTCTGCGCCATTGGGACGCATATCCCTTTCTGTTTCTCAACTTCATTTTCAGCCTCGAGGCCGCCATCTGGGTCTCGGTGGTGCTGATGGCCTTGAACAGCCTCGCCGACCGCGACCGCCTCAGGGCCCAAAGCGAGTACGAGCTCAACGTCAAGGCCGAGGAGGAGCTGAAGGCGCTGATGAATCACCTGATGCACCAGGACGAGATCCTGCTGCAGATAGTCAACCGCCTCGATCGCGGCGATCGCGAGATAAAGAGACTTGCTCGCCGGCTCGAGCAAGCTCTCGAACCGATCGCCGATGCGACCCGACCTCCGCCGCCTCCGCATGCACCCCCGCAACCTCCGCCCGCGCTCGCGGGGCCGCCGCAGCCTCCGCCGACGGCCGTACCCTCGCCCGTTCCACCTGAGCGCCCGCTCGGGCTCCCAAGGCCCTGACTCCCGGCGCGACCGCCGATCAGACCCTGTAGACGAAATACTCCCCGTTCGAGTAGACCAGGGTTCCGTGCTGCTGCCAGTACGTTTGGCTCGTGCGTCGCGCCGGCGCGAGCTCCTGTGGACCGATCAGGACATAGTTGACGCCGTACCGGTCGACCAGGTCCGCGGTGTTCTGGTCGCCGCGGAGAATCGCCGCTTCGTCCGATTGCTTCTGGGCATAATCGCGCAACCCATAGGTCCACAGCCAGCCCGGATACCCGCTCATCACGCGTCTCCCAGCCAGAGTTGGAATCGGACTGTTGTGCTCATCGGCCACGGCGAACACCGCGTCTGCCGCGGTGTTCTGCCTGACCCAGTCCGCGACCTGCAGCCCCTTGGTGTCCGTGAACTCGTAGGAGCTGACGCTCGCGTCCGAAGCCCGAGCGAGGTCCAGCGCTCCTGACAAGCAAAGGAGGACCAGCAGCGCAGTCGCAAACGCTGCCGTCCACGGCCAGCGCCGGACCATGCCCGCGATGAAGCCTCCAACCATGATGCTGCCGAGCAGCGCCCAGAAGATGAAGAACTTCGTGTTGTCCCAATCCCATGGCTGCAAGACGATGAAATTGGGGACGAGGAACCACAGCCACATGGGCGCAAACCATTTCGGGAAGGCGGTCGGAAACCAGCGCCTCAGGATTTGGGCGGCGATGAGCAGGGGGATGAACACCGACGTGTTCTTGATCCAGAACCACGCGAAGTCGCCCGGGAACGACAGCACACCATCGCGCCGCCAATCGGTGTACGAGAGCCAGCCCGGCTCCAGGCAGTATCCGTAGAGACTGACGCCCGCTCCGCACGCGCTGTTGTTGGCGGGCGGCCACATCCAGACCAGCACCGGGATCGCGAGCGCGAGAGCAGGAACGAAGAATGCGATCCATTCCCTGCGCCGGTTGAAAGCCGCCCAGAACGCGGCCAGCGCCACCACCGTCCCGTATGCGTGCACGTGGAACGCAGGCATGAGGCCCGCGACGATGCCCGCAAACAGGAATGCCTTCGAATCGTGCCGCTCACGCACGGCGAGCCACACGAGCAGCAGGACGATCAGCGCGAGGCTGAAGCCGAACAACGTCGAGCGCTGCGGCACGAGGTACGCGAGGACCGGGTTCAGCCACTGGAAGTTGAGGTCGCGGTCAAGCGTGTACTCGCGCGGCAAATGCACCAGCACACCGAGGCCGCTATGGACGATGTCTCCGGCCAGGTACACGAAGCCCAGGCCCCCGCCGAGCAAGAAGACGAAGACGGCGAGGGCCGCCGCGCCACGGCTGCCTGTGAATCTCGCCGCCGCCAGATACAGCACGGCCGGAAACGCGAGGCCCAGCAGACCCGACGTGAGGGCCAGCGCCGAAGGCAGCGAGCTGCCGAGGGGGACGAGGTTGGCGGCGAGGAAGTCGATCATGAACGGGTAGCCGAGGTGGTTGCCCGGGTCGATCGGATACTGGGGCGGAAAGTTGTGTCCGTACGCAAAGGAGCCGGCGAATGTGAGGTGCGCGGCCCAGTCGCCCCAGATGTTGACGTAGCCCGCCCACAGGCCATCGGGCTTGATGACGTACGCCTGGTGAAAGAAGTGCACAGTCCACGTCCCGCAAACGAGGAAGACCGCGGCGAGCGGCCATGGATGGCCGGCCGTCCGCACCGGCGCCGACCAGCGCGCAATCGCGTCGGAGATGTCGGTAGCGACGCGATCGCGTTTTGCGATTGCGACCCCGGCTCCGGCCCCCACCGCGATGCCGAGGCCCGTGATGACCGTGCCAAGAGTGACATCGCGCACCAGCATCGACACCACGAAGCTCGCCAACGAGACGGCCATCGCGCCGAGCACCGTCCCGAAGGCGAGCCGCTCCTCGAGGTTGAGCGCGATCCCGCTCAGGTAGGTGATGCCGAAGCCTGCAGCCACGCACCCGACCAGGAGGATCGCGGCCGTACCCAACAGAAGACCGGCGGCGGCCAGCAAGACGACCAGAGCCAAGAGCGCAAACCAGCGGCCCGATGACCCGATGGCCGGAACCGCCGCGGAGCGTACGGTGCCTTCCGCCATCAGGCGTCCTCTAGTTCCAGCACCACAGCTTCTCCTCAGTCCCCTTGAGGTATGGCTGGCAGATGGCAAACCAGATCTTGGGTCCCCATATGGGGGTGCCGGGGCTCGGGTCGTAGGCGGATAAAGAGAGCGGCAGGCCGGTCCAGACGGGATAGAAGTAAAAGAAGAAGGCGACCGCGATGCCGAGATGCGCAGCCAGCAAGGTGCGGCCGGGCGGCCGGAAATTAGCGGCTATGTAGGCGAGCACGAACGCGAGCGCCAGGATCATGAAAATCAGGCCGCCGAACATGTGGTACATGAACAGCACCCTGCTGATGTGCGACCACGGCAGGTACTGGGTGATGAACCCGATCAGGATCACGGTGGCAGGGAAGCTCCGGTGCCGGATGATGAAGTACGGGAGCGAGAGCACGCAGGGGAGGCTCGTCCACCAGATCCAGGGATTGCCCAGGTCCTCGATCCGCGAAATGAGCGCCTGCCCGGTCCAGTGGTCGAAGCCGAGGTTCGTGTACTCCGCGTAATAGAGCACCGGCCTCGACAGGAACGGCCACGACCACCACGGGGAGCCGTAAGGATGCGTGGCGGTCAGGGTCGCGTGATAGATGTACGACTGCCGCTGGTACTCGATCAGGTCGGCCAGGTTTTGGAATTGGCCCCGCGCGAAGAATGGATACCACGATGCGTAGTAGATCGCGAGCGGGATCACCACCAGAGCGGCGAGGGCGAGCAGCACATATACACCCGCCGGAGCGCCGCCCGCGACGGCCGGACCGTCCCCACGTCCCCAGCTCCACAGCGGATTTTCGTGCGGGCCTATGCGCACGTCGACATGCCGTCTGATCGCCCTGGCCACGAGCAGGAAGACGATGCTCGCCCAGGCGGCGAGGACGATCCACTTCGACGCGATCCCGAGCCCAAGCACGATACCCAGCAGAATCAAGGTCACGATTGAGGCGCGCGGCGTTCGACTGTGGATGTGGACGAGGTACAGCGTGTACGCAAGCAGGATGAAAAAGATCGGGAAGATGTCGATCATGCCGATCCGGGATTGCAAGAAGAACATCCCGTCGAAGCACACGAGCGTCGCCGCCGCCAGTGCGAACAACCGATTCGGCCACAGGCGCCTCGCCAGGAGGTACATCAGAGGGACGCACAGGGTTCCGAATATGCAGACCGCGATGCGCCAGCCGAACGTGTTGAAGCCGAGGTCGACGTAGTCGCCGGTCGCGCCCTCGAAGTGGGCGCGATACCACCCGTACCCCCATTCGCCGGCGCCGATGATCAACTTCGAAAGCGGCGGCTCGGGGTCAAAGTAGGGGCAGTACAGGCCACGGGGGTGGCACTGTACGTTCTTGAAGTCGGTGTGCGCGAAGACCGGGAAGTAGATCTCGTCGAAGACCTGGCCGTTGGGCGGTGAAAGCTGTCCGTTGCCGTCCGGGTAGCCACGATTGAAGGGATACGCGAGACCGCACAGCGTCCCCGGCGTGCCGTGGGCGTCGATGGGAGTACTGGAAACGCAGTTCGAGATGACGGGCCCCTCGAACGGATGCAGGAAGAAGTCAGGGGTGATCGGGCTGTAGAAGCGAAGCACGAAGGCGACCACCGTGAACGCGAGAATCGCCAGCGCATCCCAGCGGTCGAAGTACACCGGCTGTGCCGGGTCGGCCGCGTGGGTGGCCCCCTCAGTCACCGTCGACGCTTTTTACGCCGGCCCCCGCCTTGGTTCTGTCCGATCCGATAGGGCAGCCGGGCGGTAATCTCCCATGAGGCTGCGTCAGCGTCCGGCACCGGCATCGCGATCGTGTCTTCGTAGAACAGACGCGAGCCCAACCGTTTCTTGATCAATGCCAGCCGTTCCTCGTCGCCACGGACACGAACGAATAGGGCCGGCTTCTCGAGCAGCGGCCTCATGATGCGAGCCACCTTCGCGCGACGCGCGTCCTGGAAAGCGACCTTGAGCGGTTGCACCTTCACCATCCGGATGCTGTCGTACTCGATCACGATGTCGGAGAAAAGCGTCGAAACCTTCAGCCCTTTGTCCAGCGGCTCGACGAAGCTCCGCCACCGATACACGAAGAACGCGGCCCCGAGCAAAAGCCCGACCGGGGCGTAAAAGAGCCAGATGAGGTTCTGGGAGTTGATGGGTTGGCGAGAGTACACCTCGACGCCGGCGGCCAGGACGCCCACGACTACGAGCAGGCCGGCGTAAAACCGCTGCCAGCGCCACAACTCCTCGGCGTAGAGGATTCGCTGCCGTCCCCGAGGGGCGCGGGCTCCACTCGAGCTCAAGCTACTGATTATCGCTGGGCGACCACGCCCGGCTCCTTTCCACGGCGCGCCGCCACTGCGCCTGGAGCGCGTCGGCGTGGTCTCGGGAGATGGCGGGTTCGAAGCTCCGGTCGAGCTTCCACAGGTCTGCGAGGTCGGCGTCGGTCCACACGCCGGCACCCAGGCCGGCCAGAAAAGCCGCGCCCAACGCCGTCGTCTCGGTCTGGCGCGGCCGCCTGACCGGGATCCCGAGCAGGTCTGCCTGGAACTGGCAGAGAACGTCCATGACCGAGGCGCCGCCGTCGACGCGCAACTCATCAAGCACCCGGCCGGTGTCGCCCTGCATGGCGTCGACGACGTCGCGCGTCTGGTACGCCATCGCTTCCACGGCCGCGCGCACCAGGTGGGCGCGCCCGCTCCCCCGTGTGAGGCCGACGATGGTGCCCCGCGCGAACGGATCCCAATAAGGAGCGCCCAGACCGACGAACGCGGGGACCATGAACACTCCGCCCGCATCAGAAACCGATGAGGCGATCGGACCTGCTTCCGAGGCGCCGGCAATTATCCCGAGGCCGTCGCGCAACCACTGCAGCGCGGCGCCGGTGACGAAGATGGCGCCTTCGAGCGCATAGCTCAGGCCGCCGGCACGCCGCCACGCGACGGTGGTCAGCATCCCGGATTTCGAAGGCACGCGGTTCGAGCCCGTTTGCACGAGGACGAACGAGCCTGTGCCGTACGTGTTCTTCGCCATGCCCACGGCGGTGCACGCCTGGCCAAACAGAGCAGCCTGCTGGTCGCCGGCGATTCCGGTGATGGGCGCCTCGATGCCGCCGAACGCGCCGGGGTCGCTCCTCGAGATCGCGCCGCTCGAGTCGCAGACGTCGGGGAGGTTGGCCAGCGAAACGCCGAACAGATCGGCCATCTCCTCGCTCCATACGCCGCGCCCGATGTCGAAGAGCAGCGTGCGTGAAGCATTCGAAGCATCGGTCATATGGTCTCGGCCGGCGGAGAGGCGGGCAATGAGCCAGCTGTCCACGGTCCCCAACGCCGCGTCTTTCGCGCCCGGGACGTGACTGAGCACCCATGCCAGCTTGGTGGCGGTGAAGTACGGATCGATGACGAGGCCGGTCACCGCGCTCACACGTTCCTCGTGACCCGCCTCGCGCAATCGCACACACTCCGCCGCAGTCCGGCGGTCCTGCCACACGATCGCACGGGCTAGGGGCTTCAACGTGCGGCGGTCCCAGACCACCAGCGTCTCGCGCTGGTTGGTGATCCCGATCGCGACCACGTCGCGAGGTTTTGCGTCCGCGGCGTCGAGCGCTTGGCGCGCGCTCTGCTGAACCGCGGCCCAGATCTCCTCGGCGTCGTGCTCGACCCAGCCCGGCTGCGGGAAATACTGAGTGATCTCGGCGTAGCCCTTGCCTCGCACGAGGCCGTCCATCCCTACCACGACGGATGTGGCGCCGGTCGTCCCCTCGTCGAGGCTCAGAACGACCCGGCGGTCAGCCACCTAGCTGGTTGGTTTCCACGTCCGATTCAGGCTGCCGGTCGCATAGCCTTCGAGGTCGAGCGAGACAAATCCGTAACCGGCCGACCGCAGCGCCGCGACGACCCGTTCGCGTTCCGACACCAGGCGCGCGATCTCGGCCGGTTCGACCTCTATTCGCGCGACATCGCCGTGATGGCGAACGCGCACCTGTTTGAAACCGAGGGCTTTGATGGCGGCCTCTGCCGCTTCGATCTGACGCAGCGCCGCGACCGTGACCTCAGTGCCGTGCGGGATGCGCGACGACAGGCAGGCAAACGAGGGCTTGTTCCAGTTGGGCAGACCCAGGCGGCGCGCCGCTGCGCGAATCTCCGGCTTGCCCATGCCCGCCTCGAGCAACGGGAAGCGCACGCCGCGGCGGACCGCTGAGCCATGGCCTGGCCGGTGGTCGTCCGCATCGTCGGCGGTGGCTCCGTATGCGATGTGGTCGAGTCCGAGGTCGCGGCGGACCGGCTCCAGGGTTTCGAAGAGCTCTTCCTTGCAGTGGAAGCAGCGATCCGGGTGGTTGCGCTTGTACGCCTCGAGCTCGACCTCGTTGGTGGTGACGTCGACCAGCCGCGCTCCCAGGTTTCGGGCCAGGATGCGCGCCTCCTCCTGCTCCGACTCGGGGTACGCGGGCGAGCTCGCCAGCACCGCGACCGTGCGGTCGCCGAGCTCGTCCAGCGCCAGCTTCAGCAGCAGAGAGGAATCGACACCGCCCGAATACGCCACCAGGACGGAGGACAGGTCACGCACGATGGCGCGGGCGCTGTCGAGCTTGCTGGCGTCGTGCCGGTCGAGCTGGATCATTTCCAGCTTCGAAGATTAGACCGCCTGGGCTTCGGAGGGCTCCATCGCGGCCGTGCCACACCAGGCCTCGTAGTCGATGAGCTCGTGCAGGGTCGGGTTGTCGCCGCAGAGCGCGCAGCTCTTGCTGTGGGGCAGCTTGAGCTCGCGGAAGGTCATGTCCTCGCCTTCGAACAGGAGATAGCGACCGATCATCGGGCGGCCGATGCTCAGGAGGTACTTGATCGTCTCGAAAGCCATCATGCTGCCGATGATCCCCGGCAGGACTCCGAAAACGCCCGCCTCCGCGCAGCTCTGCACCTCGCCCGGCGGAGGGGGTTCGGGGAAAAGACAGCGGTAGCACCCGGTGCCGTTGGCGGAGTCGAACATCGCCAGCCGTCCCTCGAACCGGAGGATGCTTCCATGCACCAGCGGCTTGTGCAGAAAATGGGCAGCGTCGTTGGCGAGGTAGCGCGTCGGGAAGTTGTCGGTGCCGTCGACGATGATGTCGTAAGGCTCGAAGATGCGCATCGCCGTCTCCGAGTTGAGGTGCTCGTTGATAGGCACGACCTCGACGTCTGGGTTGAGGTTGCGAAGGGTGTCCGCCGCCGACTCGACCTTCAGGCGTCCGATGTCGTCGGTGCCGTGCAGGAGTTGGCGCTGGAGGTTGGAGGCGTCCACGCGGTCGAAGTCCACGATCCCGAGCTTGCCCACCCCCGCCGCGGCCAGGTACATGCTGGCGGGCGAGCCGAGGCCGCCGGCGCCCAGGAGCAGGACGCTGGAGGACAGCAGCTTGCGCTGCCCCGCGCCGCCGACCTCCGGCAGGATCAGGTGGCGGGCGTAGCGGGCGACTTGGTTGGGCGTGAAACCCTTGGCTGGAGCCATCTGCAACTCACTATACCCAGGGTCGCTCGGCTGTTATTCCTATAGTGGAGAGCCGGTGGAAACTGAATACCTCGACGAAGAACAGGTGATCGCCCTGTACAACAAGGTCCGGACGGGCAAGCGGACCTGGCCGTCGGGCATCTGGAGCTCCCCAGCGGCGCTGCAGTACGCCGTGACGGTCTTCGACTACTGGATCCACAACGTCATGGGCTGGAAAAGTTGGCCCGCCGCCCGGGGCAAGGTCACCCCCGCTTTGCTCGAAGAGCACCGGCTGGCAGACCTCGTCGAGAGCGTTTTCGTGCCCGAATTTGGAGACGACTGGCTCGACTTCGAGATCGTCCTCAACGAGAGCATGCGGCTCTCGGAAGACGAGGCCTGGGCGCCCGATGTCGCCGACCGGCAGGAGCGCGTGGAGGCCGCTTTCGAGCACGCCTTCGAGCAGCTGATCGGGTCGTCTAAGCAGCAGCCGAAGTTGCTGCCAACCTATCACCGGTTCCGCAACCACCTGCTGCGCATGTGGAGCGCGTTTCAGGAAGCCCAGGCAGAGCACGACAAGGCGGAAAGGGAGTCGGCCGAGCGCTTCTGGGCTCCGCTGCGGTTGGTGCGCAGCACGCGCGGACCAGGCGCGGAGGCCTGGTCGATCGTGAATGTGGATGACGAGCGGCGCGGCGAGGTCAACGTGATCTGGGGTGAACCTCACCCCTACTGTCTCGTCGTCCTCGACGACACTATCGAGGCGGGCGGATGGGAGCAGGTGATCTACCGACTCGAGCAGGAGGTCCTGGTCGAGGAGCCTGGCGTAGTGAGCTACGCCGTGTGGCACAAGGGGTTCGTCGGCGAGTACTACCGCTGCGCCGACTGCGGCGAACTGCACAGCCAGTTCGACGAGGACGCCGGCAAGGAGCTCCGACTGGACGACCTCGATCCGCCCGACGAGCGCTAAATCCCTCCCCATCGGGGAGAGGGGCGTGGAGAGGGGCGTGAGCTGCCCTAATCGACCGTGATGAAGTAGTTCTTCCCCTCCCAACCGGTCACGTAGTGCGCGGTCCAGGCGAGCTGCGAGCCTGACGCCAGCTTGTTCGAAGGGATCTCGGCCACCCAAACACCGAGCGTCGTATCGATCGCCTCCGCCTCGGCGAACGTCTTCCAATCGTCGAAGGTGTAATGCACGGAACCGGGTCTCGGCAGCTGGACGCGCAGCCTGCGGCCGGCCACGATGTGCGCGATCTGATGGCGGTGCGACCAGACAAAGGCCGGATCTTGCGGCGGGCCCTCGGTGTAGCGGTGTCGCGCGGGCAGGACCAGGTCAGGAAAACCAGCGAGTGCGATCGTCACCAGGAGCTCGAGGTACTCCGCGTGCGCCCAGCCCAGCGGCGACACCGAACCAGTCGTCTTGCCGAAAAACAGACCGCGGCCAGGAATGTCCTGCGCGTCCCAAACTTGTTCGGGCATCATGGAACCGGGACCGGCGAAGCCCTCGAGGGTTCGCACGAGCTCGGCGGCGGGCAGTCCCATCGAGAAGAAGTGGCGGGCGCGCTCACCTGTGAGCACCGGCCATGGCCTTCCCTTGCCGCTCCCGTCCCAGGGCGCACCGTCGTCATGCTCGCCATAGAGGTCACCCACGTAGCGGCGCCATGACGGGCCCGGCGGAAGGCCGGCCTTCAGGGCCGAGTCCACGCTCTGCAGGCTGCGCAGGATGCGCTCGTCCTTTGGCCGTCGCAAGCCGTACCGGACCAGCTCGAGGAACTCTGGCGCGATCGCTCCTACCGTCGGGCGGTGATCCGGGTCGCCCGCGAGGCGCACGTACTGACCCGCTGCGGTCGAGCACCAGGTCTCGACTCGATCGTTCCAGTAGTCCGCCACCGCGCGCAGGTGGCTGGCCGCGACATGCTCGCCGGCTTCGTGCGCAAACTCGGCTGCCACGATCAGGGCGGCGATGCAGGCGGCAAGTGTGGACGGTGACAGGCCGCCCAGATCTTCCCAGCGGTCGAGCTGGGTCAATGGACCCTCGCGAATGATGAACTGCGCGGCGGGCCGGACCATGACCGGGTACGGGTCGTGGTCGAGGCACCCGGCGATCCCCAGCCGCCAAGCCAGCAGGATGGGAAGCGCGACCTGGTCGAGCTCGGTCGAGGTCCAGTGCGGGGTCCCGTCCACGAACCAGTTCTGGAACCACGCGCCGTCGGCGCGCTGGCGCGATTGGAGGTGGCGAAAGGCGCGGAGGGCCGCAGCCTGGTCGCCCGCATCGAGCAGGGCGGTCGCGATGCGACACAGGTCACGCGGCCAGACCAGGTGGTAGATCTGGTTGCCGTTGTGATTGGATTCGCCCCATGGAGCGCCCGGCGAGGCGACAAACGCGCCTGCGTGCGACTTGTCCTCGAGGCAGCGCAACACGGCCAGCGATGCCTGGGCGAGCATGCCCTCGTCTCCACTCACCTTGCTGAGGGCAGGCGGTAGGTCGGGCAGTCCTCGCCATGCGCGCTCGAAGGCGTGGCGGACGTTGCCGGAACCCTTCTGGAGCGTCGCGCGCGCGACCTCCTCGGCGTCTGCGCGCGTGTGGGCGAATCCGATCGCGATTTGAAACGAGCCGGCGCGGATGCCGATCTCGGCGCCCGCCGCCACGTTGCCCGGGCCGGCGCGCTCATACGTGTATGTGAGGTAGCCGTCGCCATCGTGGAGGTCGATCTGCAGGTCCGAGCTTCGGTAGTAGCCGACAGTGGCGCGACTGAACGGACCGACGATGCACATCCAAATGTCCTGCTGGCGCAGAAGGAGCGCAGGTGGGTGTGTATCGAGAACCTGGCCGAAGTTGCCCTCGCTCCCGGGCTGCCAGTGCGCGGAAGCCTGCATGTACAGGCGCACGTCCGGGAGCTCAGGTGTGAAGGTGGCCGCGATCAACATCGCGTTCTCATCGGGATCCGAGAAAAACTCTTTGGTGAGGCGATATTCGTGGTGAGTGCTGTCAACGGTGAATGCCGGAATGCCGGGAGCGAGCCAGGTGACGCGGTGCTGACCGTCGCTCGCGTCATCGACTGGCGGCGCACCTCCGGCTGAGGCAAAGAAGCGCAGCTCGTGCAGCGCTACGCGATCGATGGTTGGGAAGAAGACCTCGCTGAGGTTGCCATCGACGAGCGTGTACCAGAGCTTGCTTCTCGGACCAGGCGCCGCCCCAAACGCCATCTTGCGGCCGGGACCCCACATCGGGGGCGCGCCTGGACCGCCTGGAGCCTCCATCGGGGAGTAAGTATGGGAGAGGCTCACGGCGGATAGAATCGAACCACGGCGCAGACGCACGGGGAGGTGGCTGAGCGGCCGAAAGCACCCGCCTGCTAAGCGGGTAGGGGGTGTAAAGCTCCCTCGAGAGTTCGAATCTCTCCCTTCCCGCCATTTGCGCGGCCAAGAGTCACGCCGGGCGGCGTGGTGGGATAGCTAGACTCGGATCGTGGGTCCGCGAGTCACCGCGGTCGCGATCGCGACCATCCTCCTAATCTCGGCGTGCACCGGCGCTGCGCCGCCGCAAGGCAACGCAAGGTCTGGCCCGACTCCAAGTCCCACGACGGCCGCGCCGGGAACCATCGCGTGGACAGATTGCGGTGGCGGCTTCCAGTGCAGGTCGGTCCCCGTGCCCCTTGACTACGCGCATCCCACTGCCGGAACCATCGACATCGCGCTGAACCGCAAGCCCGCGACCGATCAGGCCAACCGCATCGGCTCGTTGCTCATCAACCCCGGTGGTCCGGGGGCGTCAGGTGTGGACTGGGTCAGGGGCTCGGCGGCCGCGCTGTCGATCCTCAACCGCCGGTTCGACCTCGTCGGGTTCGACCCGCGAGGCGTCAGCAGAAGCTCGCCCGTGCGCTGCTTGGATGGGAGCGGTGCGGATGCGTTCAACGCCATCGACTCAGTGGCCGACGATCCCGCCGAGAAGCAAGCTCTCATCCAGGCCGATATGGACTATGCGGCCGCGTGTGCTCAGCGCAGCGCACGGATTCTGCCGTTCCTCGACACCGCGAGCGCCGCCCGGGATATGGATTTGATTCGCGTTGCTCTCGGCGACACCAAGCTGACCTATTTGGGTTTCTCCTATGGAACGTATCTGGGCCAGATGTACGCACACCTTTTCCCGACCCGCGTGCGCGCGCTCTCGCTGGATGCTGTGGTCGACCCGGCGATTTCATTCAACGACCTTGTTTTGGCTCAGGTGGTCAGCTTCGAGAAGAACCTGCAAGCCTTCCTGGCCGATTGCATCGCCCGAAAGGCAGCCTCCCCGCCGTGCGAGTGGGCACAGTCGGGCGATCCATACGCGAAGCTGCTGGCGCTTATGCAGCGCCTTGACACCAACCCGATGCGCGTGGGTAACCGTTTGCTGACACGTTCACTTGCGATGACCGGTGTGCTCTGGAGGGCGTATTACCTGGAGACATTGCCGCTCCTGGAAAGCGAGCTTGCGCAGATTGACCGGGGCAATGGAGCGCAGCTGCTCGCGTCCGCGGACGACCTCAACGGTCGTAATGCTGACGGCACGTACACCAACGAGACGGACGCTAACAACGCGATCAACTGCCTCGACCACCCCGTTCCAACGGACGTTTCCGCCTACGACGCCCTGGGGCCGGCCTTCGCAAAGGCTTCTCCCTTCTTCGGACCGTGGACCCAGTACTCGACGCTTACCTGCGCGTATTGGGCTGCGAAGCCCACCCAAGCCGTAGGCCCGCTGGGGGCCGATGGAGCGCCTCCGATCCTCCTCGTCGGGGGCACGAACGACCCTGCCACTCCCTACGCGTGGGCGCAGGGTGTGCACCAGCAGCTGGCCGGCTCAGTGTTGCTGACGCGCGTTGGCAACGGCCACGGCTCCTACGGCGTGAGCGTGTGCGCGACACGGGCCGAAAACGAGTATCTGATCAACCTGACGCTCCCGGCCGACGGCACCGTCTGCCACTAGCGGCCGCCGATCGGGCGGTCGTCAAACCGGCCGCCGTATCTTGGCTCCATGCCCGAATTGCCTGAATTGGAAGCGCTGCGGATCCGGCTCGGCCCGCGCCTCGAGGGCCGGCTGATCACAGCCGCCACAGTCAACCCCAAGAAGGGCCACATGCTTCGGTACCCCGTCGAGCACTTCGCCAACGAGCTCCCCGCTCGCCGGATCGTCTCACTCTCGCGGCGCGGCAAACACCTTGTTTTTGCCACCGAGTTGGGCGGAGGCGGCTCGGAGCGGTGGCTGGTGATCAACCCGATGCTGGGCGGGCGGTTCCAGCTGGTGGATGGCGGCACGCCGGTACCCGCAACAGAGGTTTTCACGATCCGAATCGAGGGCCGCCAGGAACTCAGGTATCTCGACTTCCGCGACATGGGGCGGATCTACTGGGTCGGCGACCTGGCGAAGGAAGTCCCCGGCTGGGCCGAGGTGGGACCCGAGGCGGACTCGGTGCCGGCGATGGGCATCGACGCGTTTCGCAAGCGCCTCCGGCGTTTCCGCGACGAGCTCAAGGACCTGCTGCGGAACCAGGAGTTTCTGGCCGGGATCGGCAACGCCTACTCAGACGAGATCCTGTTCGAGGCGCGGTTGTTGCCCTTGCGGCGGCGGGCGTCGTTGAAACCGGCGGACGAGGAGGCGCTGTTCGCGGCCATTCCCGTGGTGCTGTCGCGGGCCGTGGAGGCGATCCTGGCCAATCCCAACTACGACGAATCCAAGCAGGATCGGTCCTTCATGGCGGTGCATATGAAGGGTGGCAAGACGTGCCCGCGATGCGGGCATCGAATCAGCCAGCTGGGGTCGAACCGGGAGCCGCTCAATTTCTGCCGGGGCTGCCAAATCTGAGAGGGCATACCTTTGGGGGGCCCTCCCTTCTGTTTTGGCCCCCTCCCCCGGCCCAACTCACCTGTCGGCTTCGACCTTAATACAGGGCGGCAGGGCCGCCAACCCAGGTTGTTAAGAGGCGCGCCGGACGGGCAGGTTCTCCGCGATGGACTCCAGCAGGCGCTGGGAGGCAAGCGCGATCTCGTCCACGGCCCCCTCGAACGCCACCTGGTGCTTGCCCGAAGGCTCGCGAAAGCCACTCACCTTCCGCACGAACTGACGCGCGGCGGCGCGAATCTCGTCCTCGCTGGCGACGACTTCAGCCTGGCGCAGGGTCTTGATGCTTCGGCACACACCACAAAGATACGAGAGCCGATATGCCGATGAGCCGAACCGCCGAAGACCCTACCGCCCTCGGTGTCGCGGTAGCTCCGGCAGCCCCGGCGGCGTCAAACGCCCCGGATCGAGCCCGGCCCGCTTCATCATTGCCGCCGCCAGACGCTCGTAACGCCGCTCGGCAATGTCGCCCACCGGGTCCGCGCTGGCGGACATGAGCTGCCGGAAGGTCAGAGTCGAGACCGCACGAGACGCCAATACGGCGCGAGCCTGGTCCGCCCGACCCGTCATGGATGCGATGCGCACGAACGCGAGCGCCGCCCCGAGTTCGCGCATGTCGCGCCACCTCCACGCGCCATACGGGAGGAGGACGAGCAGGATCGGCGGCAGGGCCACCAACAAGGCCAGGACGATCGCGACCTGGATGATGGCGTCGTGCACCTGGTGGCCGGCCGACACCAGCGGATCGCCTGAGTACTTTCGCAGGGCGTCTGCGACTTTCAACAGGAAGTCAGTGACGCCAGGGATCCCACCGGGGATCGCATCGTGGAACTGCTTGATCCAACTGTTGAAGGTGGTCCCCGTGCTCGTGATCCCGTTGGCGATCACCTCGAGGCCCATGACGGTCTGGTAGATCAAA
>DASWGF010000070.1:0-2698 GCA_036393875.1 Candidatus Dormiibacterota bacterium | reverse complement strand
CGCCGTTCGCGTGTGAGCGTGAGCTTCGTGAGTTGGTGCGACGCATGCTGGCCTGCCCGTCAGGCCGGGCTCACCGGATTCTACACCCGGATAGGCGGGACCCCTGAACTCGGGCGATCCATAGAGCGATACTCTCGGGATGGCTGTCGATCCGTTTGCCGACGCCGAGACGCGCTATCGCCTGCTGGTCGACGAGCGTCGCAACGGCGGCCTTCAGGCCCGAGCCTTCCGGCTCGCGGTTCGCGACCTCGCGGTCCTCGACGGCGAAGGGCGCCGTTGGATGCTCGGTCCCGAGGACGGCATCTGGTACCGGCGCGAGCGCGAGCGATGGCTGCAGGCCGACCCACCGCGACGCCTCGTGTGCGCATCGTGCGGCCATCACAACCTCGGACGTCATAGCTTTTGCGTCGAATGCGGAGCGCGGCTCAACAGATAGGTGCGCTAGGGAGGTATCGCGACCAGCTCTCGATCCTGCGCGAGCTCCAGAGTCCAGCCCTCTTCGTGTACCAGCCGGTGGTGCCTGCGACACAAAAGGATCAGGTTGTCGAGGGTGGTCGGACCGCCATCCGCCCAATGTTTGACGTGATGCGCATCCGTCCATGACGGCGGGCAGTCACAGCCAGGAAACCTGCAGCCCTTGTCTCGAGCGATGAGTGCGCGTCGCGTGGCTCCCGGGACCACGCGGCTAGTGCGGTCGGCCTCGCCATCGATGATCGGTGTGATGGCAGCGTCACATGCAAGCCGGCGGGCGGTCTCGGCCGGAATCGGCTGCGACCACTCGAGCTCAGCCGCCATGGAGCCCGGCTCTTTGCTCAGGGTCGCCATGTCGACGCTGACCGCCAGGTGCGGCTTCTGACCCGCGACCGCGGGGAGCTGCCCACCGTCCAGCTGCCGGCGTGCCATCTCCACGGCGGCATCGGCGCGGCGCTCGGTCGCACTCCGGTCGTCGCCTTCAAGCCAGGGTCCCATGACCGAATTCAATGCTGTGTTGAGGACCGCTCCGCCTTCGGCATCGAGCCACCCGTCGATCCGGTAGACCCCATCGAGCGTCTGGCTCATGTGAAGGCAGCGACGGTCGTGCGCCTTGTTGGCGTCGCTGAGGACGCCGTCGGAGTCGAGGCAGTGCCTCAGATTCCAGATCGCTCGCTGCAATCGCCAGGGACAGACCTCCTTGGACACGTCGACCAGGATGGTCTCCGCCTGAGCCTCGAACTTTTCGCCGAGCTGGCCCGCGGTCTCGGCGATGAGGGCAACGTGCCGGTAGCTGATGTCGCCTTCGGCGAAGGCCTGATCTGTCTTCGGCAACGCCGGCATCTTCCGCGAGATCGCGACCCGCTCTGACGCCGCGTTAGCTGTCAGGTTCAGCTGCCAGCGCAGCCACGCCCTCGCCGAGAGGGCGCCCGAAGGCGCGTAGCCCTGCCCGCCGTCGAAGCGCCGGAGCCGGCGCAATCCCTCTGCCTGGACGCGATTGCCGATGCGCTGGAGCGCAATTTGGTCGTCGCCCATCGACTCCGCCGACACCGAATTGAGGTCCTCAGAGGCAAGGCGATTGAGCAACGAATTGATCTCTTGAAAGACCTCTCCCGAGGTCCAACTCCCCCGCTCCCCAGCCCCAGAACACATGTTCGTATTCTGACCATGCACTTGACTCAGGTTTGAGTTCGAAATAGCCTGTCGGTCATCGAGGACTATCCGCGCACCTTCGCCGAGTTCACAGACCGCTTTGCCAGCGAGGCGAGCTGTCGGGAGTATCTGACCCGAGTCCGCTGGCCGGACGGATTCCGCTGCCCCAGGTGTCAGGGCGAACGGGCATGGGAGACGGGCCGAGCCGGCCTGCTGGAGTGCGGGCAATGCGGACACCAGACTTCGGTGACGGCGGGGACGATCTTCCAGGACACGCATAAGCCGCTGCGCCTTTGGTTCCACGCGATCTGGTTGGTGACGACCCAGAAGCAGGGCGCCAGCGCGATGACCGTTCAGCAGGTCCTCGGTCTTGGTAGCTATCGAACCGCGTGGGCCTGGCTGCACAAGCTGCGCCACGCGATGGTCCGGCCGGATCGTGATCAGTTGGAAGGGACGGTGGAGGTAGACGAGGCTTGGGTGGGCGGGGTTGAGCCAGGTGTCTTCGGCCGCCAGAGCACTACCAAAGCACAGGTGGTGATCGCGGTCGAGGAACGTGGGCGAGGCATGGGACGAGTTCGGATGAAGCGGATCATCGATGGCTCAGCAGGCAGCCTCGAGTCCTTCGTCAAGTCAGTCGTCGTCCCCGGCAGCGTGATTCACAGCGACGGTTTCTCGGGCTACTCCAACCTCGGCGCAGCTGGCTACGACCATCGTCCGGTGGTTCTGCGCGGGCGTGGAAAGGATGCGGCCACCGAGTTGCTGCCTCGCGTCCATTTGGTCGTCTCACTCCTTAAGCGGTGGCTGCTCGGGACCCATCAAGGAGCTGCCAGCCTCGAGCACCTGGACTACTACCTAGACGAGTTCACCTTCCGATTCAACCGCCGGCGCTCTCGCCACCGGGGCCTACTTTTCCTGCGCCTCCTCGAGAACGCAGTGCGGGTCGACCCACTCCCTTACGACAGCATCGTGGGACGGACCGGAAAGCCACGTCTGGGCCGCCGCGCACGAATCTCGTGGATAGCCGGACCCTGAGTCATCTGACACTTGCTCCCTGAGTCAAGTGCATGGTCAGGTG
>DASWGF010000069.1:0-10040 GCA_036393875.1 Candidatus Dormiibacterota bacterium | reverse complement strand
CGCGCGCAGCCGCATCCTTTCGTAGGCGTCCTTCGTGAACGCCCGCAGCCCGCAGTGCGTGTCTCCGACTGGGGTATGAAAGAAGATCCTGCTGATGCGCGTGAGGACCGGGTTGCCCAACCAGCGATGCGACCAGGGCATAGCGCCAGGTTCGATCCCGCCCAGGAACCGATTGCCGACCACAAGGTCATAGCCCTCGCGCAGCTTGGCGACCAGCGGCGCGATGGCGGCGAAGTCGTAGCTCGCGTCCGCGTCGCCCATGACGACGAACCGTCCCTGCGCCGCGCTGATGCCGCCAATCAGGGCGCTGCCGTAACCCTTCCTCTGCACGTCGACAACCCTGGCGCCGAGCTCCCGCGCGAGCAGCTGAGACCCGTCGCTGCTCCCGTTGTCGGCGACGATGATCTCGGCCGAGTACCCGCCCTTGTCGATGGCCTCGCGCGCCTTGGCGATGCATGTGGCCAGGGTCTCGACCTCATTGAGGCACGGCATCACGATCGAGACCTCGACCGCCGCCGGTGCGTCGTGTGACGGCGACGATTGGCGCTGCGCGACCTTCATGGCGCTAGAGCCTAACGCGGGGTGCAGGCCTCGGCTTGCAGTTGCCGCTGAAAAACAAGTGACCCCGACGGATCGCCTCTCGAGAACTGGTACCTGCCTTGCGGCCTGTTCCTGCTCTCTCGAACGTTTCCCTCGGGGCCGTTGCCAAGACTAGGGACGGCCGGATTGGAGCGCAAGCCCCGAAAGTCAGTTCGCCGCCAAGCCACCATCCGTAGCCTGACGGGTGAGGAAAACCGGCAGGTCTTTCCTCAATGGGCTCTACGCGTAGCCGACCATGCGGCCGCCGTCGACGACCAGGTCCTGGCCGGTGACGATGTCGTTCTCGACCAGCGCCATCACGACCTGGGCGACCTGGTCGGGCGTCGCGATGGCCTTCAGCGGCGTGCCTTCGGCTATCGACGTCTCGAGAGCCACGGTCGCCTCGTCACCGAACCGTTGCCTGAACCAGCGGGTTGACACCTGTCCCGGCGAGACCGAGTTGACACGAATATCGGGAGCCAGCGCGAGCGCCAGCGCACGTGTCAGTTGCAGGATGCCCGCCTTGGAGACTCCATAAGGAATCGAGGATCCTACCGCTCGGTGCCCGCCGACGGAGGCCACGTTCACGATCGCCCCTCTTTGTTTGCGGAGCTCGGGCACCGCCGCCCGGCAGCAGAAGAAAGTGCCTTTGAGGTTGACACCCAGGATCTCGTCCCAGACCTCGTCGGTGAGCTCATCGAGATTCGCGTGCGGGATGAAGCGGGTCGTGCCGGCATTATTGACCAGGACGTCGAGGCGACCAAACCTCTTCACGGTCTCGTCGATCATCGCGACGACCTGCGACTCGTCCGAGACGTCAGCCTTGTGCGCATGAGCCTTGGCGCCAAGCGACTCGATCTCATGCACCGTCGCATTGGCGTCATCCTCGGAGCGCGAGTAGTTGACGACGACCGCCGCAGCGCCGGCCCTCGCGAGCCGAACGCACACCGCGCGCCCTATGCCGGTCCCGCCGCCGGTGACAACCGCAACCCTTCCATCGACCTCCATGCGAGACTAGTTTGCCGAAAATGCCGATAAGCCTCGAAGACGCCAACAAGGTGATTGCCGGCGTTCACGCCAAAGCCGCGAAGATGGGGCTGAGCGTGACCGCGGCCGTAGTCGACGAGGGCGGCCACCTGATCGCGCTCGGCCGCATGGATGGGGCGCCGCCGCTCTCGCCGCAGATCGCGGAGGCGAAGGCGGTCGGGGCCGCCATGCTGCTGCGCGACGGCGGCTCGCTTCAGGAGCTGGCGGAGGACCGCCCCGGATTCTTCAGCGCCGCGGACCGGCTCGTCCGCCTGCCCCTGATCCCCGGCCCTGGGTCGCTACCGATCAAGAGGGACGGGCTGACCATCGGCGCCGCCGGCGTCAGTGGCGCGCGCCCCGAGGAAGACCTGGAATGCTGCCTGGCCGGGCTCGTGTCAATCCAGCTTCACAGCACGTAACGGCTCGTAGGTCGCGCCGGTCCTGCTGAGCCGGCTCGCGTAGAGGACGAGCTCGGAGGCACGCCAGGTGCTGAGGCGCGGCGGCTCCGGCAACGGAGGCAGCACGGCCCCGTCACGCGGGCGGGCGCGGGCCAGGGTCAGATGACCCTGAAACGGCCGCTTCTCGGCCACCAGACCCGCGGTCGCACATTCCGCCTCCACCTGCGCGGCGAGCGCGGCTGCAGCCTCCGCACCATCGCGTAGACCCTGCCAGACCACTCGTACGTGGCGCCCGTGCCCGAATGTGCCGAGGTCGGCGAGCTCGAGGTCGAACGCGCGCGATGACCGGGCCCCCAACCGATCCGCGATCGCTTCCACCAAAGCGCGGTCGATGTTGCCGATGAATCGAACCGTCAGGTGCAGGTTGCCGGCGGGGGTCCACCGGAACTGCGGAGCCGCTTCGGCGCACGCGGTCAGGAAGTCCGCCATCGCGGCACGTTGCCCTTCGGGCACCGGCAGCCCGAAAAACGCCCGGACTACTTGCGGACGGGCGCCTTCTTCCAGTGCAGAGGCACCCAAGAGCTGGGCGCAGTCGGTCGCCATCCGAAATGGGTGCTCACCGAGTCAATGCCGTCGGCGATGTTGTTGACGCCGAACATGTTGATCTCGTCCGGCGTGATGAGGGGATCTTTCATGAGCACTTCCATGGCCATCGCGCCCGGGACCAAAAGCCCCGGGGGCACAGTCAGCCTTGGCTTCCTGATCCCGCGCGCGTCGAGAAACCAGCCATAGATGGTCGCGAACGTGACCACCTCGGGCCCCCCGAGCTCGATGATCTTGCCCAGCAGCTCCGGCTTCTGGATTGCCTCCACCACGCATCGAGCGGCGTCTTCGCGAAGGATCGGCTGCAGCTGGACATCGCCGTACGCCGGGATGATCACGAATGGGCTGAACTTGGCGAGCCGCTCGAAATCTTCGAGGGAACCACCCTCCTCGCCAAGAATCAGCGAGAAGCGCAGGATCGTGCCCGCCACTCCGCTCTTGGCCAGCTCCTGCTCGCCCATCCACCGCGAGGTGAAGTACTTGAAGTGCGGATCGAGCCGAGCGCCGATGTTGCTCACCAGCACCACCGACCTGGCACCGGCAGCCTTGGCCGCCTCGGCCATGATCCGCGGGCCGTCAACGTTGACCTCGAGAAACGACTGGGGGCGGTTCCGACGGACGGCGACCAGGCTGATGATGTGCTCCGTGCCCTGGGCCGCCTGGGCCATGGCCGCGGGGTTGAGCGCGTCCCCGACGATGAGCTGCGCGCCTCGAGCTTTGAAGGCCGCCGCCTTCATCGGGTCGCGTACAAGCACCCTGAGCTGGTGCCCGGCGTCGAGCAGCTTGTGCGCTACTCCACGGCCGAAGAAGCCGGTCGAGCCCAACAGTAAAACCCTGGCCACGGTCGAGAATCGTAACGGACGACATACTTGGACCCGGTGACCGGGCAGGAAGCCGGCGGCATCGGGGTGGGGCTGTTCGCCGTTCTCATCGGCGCGGGCGGTATCGCCGCGGCGATTCGGACCCGGAGGCGACGCGAACACATCGCGGCCACCTATGGGGCCACCGGTGGGATCGCGTACACGGTCGTGCAGGCCGGTTGCTCGGCCGTGCTCATGCTCGGCGGGCTGGGCCTGATCGTGCTGGCCCTGGTCTTGCGAGGCTAGCTAGATGACGTTTCTCTCTTTCACGAGAGCTCCCCTCGCGAATCGCTCGAACGCAAACGACGAGATGTCGATCTCGGACTTCTGATCCAGCAGCAGCTCGGTGAGCAGCAGCGCGGCAGCCGGCGCTTGCATGAAGCCGTGGCCGCTGAAGCCGGCCGCGCACCAGAAGCCCTCCAGCTCGGGGATCGGCCCGAGGATCGCCTGGTGGTCGGGCGTGACCTCGTAGAGACCGGACCACGCGGTCTTCACACCGGCGCCGGCCAGGGCCGGGGCTCGGCGCGCAGCTTGCGCGAACATCTTCTCGAGGAAGTCCCAGTTGACGTCCGTCACGTAGCCCGGCAGCTCTTCCCGATCGCTCATGCCGATGAGGACGCCGTCGCCCTCTGGGTGAAAGTAGAGCGAGGTCTGAAAATCGACTGTCATCGGATTGGTTCGCGGCACCGCCGGGAACGTGCCGGTGACCGCGATGTGGCGCCGGTATGGGAGAACTGGGATCTCGAGGCCGGCCATGCGGCCGATGGATGCCGACCACGCGCCCGCGCAATCGAAGACGAGCCGGGTCGCGACGTCGCCGGTCGTGGTGCGAACCCCCTGGACCCGGCCCGAAGCGACATCGATGCCGGTGACGGCCACGCCTTCTTTCAATCGCGCCCCGAGTCGGCGGGCGGCCGCCGCATAACCCGAGGTCACGTCGGCCGGGCTGGCGATCCCGTCGGTCGGGCAGAACGTGCAACCAAGCACGTCTTCGACGTTGAGGATCGGCACCATCCGGGCGGCCTCGGCGGCATCCACCCAGCGGGCCTCGGCCAGCCCGACTCGGTGCCACATGTCCATGTTGTGGTGGAAGTCCTCAACCTGCTGCGGCTGCGTGAGGAGGAACAGGTACCCGAGCTGGCGAAAGTCCGCAGGGTGCCCGATCTCCTCGTCGAATCTCTGGAGCATGCCGACAGACATCCTCTGCAGACGCACGTTTCCCTCCGAGGAGAATTGCTGGCGCACGCCGCCCGCGCATTTGCCTGTCGACTGCGAGCCCAACGTCTCGCGCTCCAAGAGGAGGACGTCGACTTTGCGCCGGCTGAGCTGGTAGGCGAGGGCGCAACCCATGATCCCGCCGCCGACGATGACTACGTCAGCGCTTTCCATGCCAGAACATGCCCCAGAACTCGAAGATCAACTTCAAAGCGGCAAGAGTCGTGATGTCCCCGTTGTCGAATGGCGGCGAGACTTCCACGACGTCGAGGCCCACCAGCTTTGAGTCTGCGGTGGCGACGCGTAGAAAGTCGAGCGCCTGACGGGTGGTGAGCCCGCCGGCCGATGGGATCTCCGTGCCGGGAGCAAAGGCCGGGTCGAGGGCATCGATGTCGAACGAAACGTGCAGGCTCTTGCCGGCCAGCGCCTCGGCGACCATGCGCGCGGCAGCCGGGTCGCCGACCAGCTGCGACGCGGACACGAGCAGCATGCCTCGAGCGCGGATGAACTCGAGCTCTTCGGGGTCATAGTCCCGCCCGCCGGCGATCACCACGCGCGCCGGGCCGATGCTCGAGACCTCGAGAGCCCTGCGCATGGCGCAGCCGCAGGTCCATCGGCCGCCGCGCGAGAAGTCGCACAGGTCCGGGTGCGCATCAACCCACAAGACGGCGAGGTCGGGATGGCGCCACCGCTGAGTGGTCAGGGTGGCGATGGCCGTGCAGTGGTCTCCGCCAAGGACGGTCAGAAGCGCCGAGGCAGGCACTTTCGCCAGGCCGTTGGCCACCTTCGACCAGCCGGCCTCGATATCCGTCCCCGCGTCCAGGTCGCCCATGTCGTGCACCCTGAGCCCGGCCAGGGGGCGCGCATCTTCGGTGACGGGCGGCATGACCGCCGAGAGCTCGCGAATTCGCTTCGGCGCCAGCGCGGCGCCCTTGCGGTAGACGGCCGAGCCGTCGTAAGGGATACCGGCGACCACGATGTCGGCGCCGTCGATCGGGTCGCCGGCGAGGCCGCCCCAGGGCAAGAGTCCGGAGAGGTTCATCTCTGTCATGTCTTTCGCATCTCCGGCACCTTCAGGATGAGTACGCCGCCCACCAGCAGCCAGACAAAGAACACGGTGAATATGACCGGGTATCCGCCCGGCAGGCCCAGCACCTTGGGTCCGTTGTTGAACTCGAGGAGGAACCCGCCCACGAAACGCGCGATGACGCCGGAACCGGCGGTGGCGATATTGCTGAAGCCCATGAACAGGCCTGCCTCGCCGGGCGGGATGATGTCCTGGATGAAAGCCCAGTCGACCGAGAAGAAGAGCCCGTACCCGATCCCGATCAAAACGCCGACCAGGGTCGCCTGTGCGGCCAGGACCGGCACCTTCAGGGCATGGGCAAGCGGCTCCAACAAAGACGAGGGTAATAGCTGGTAGTGGCTGAAAACGAGGATGAGCACTCCCGCCGCGCCCAGCAGGCCTCCCCAGAGAATCAGGGGCCGCCGCCCGATCCGGTCCGAAGCCCGCGCGGCGGGTATGGCGACGATGAGAGCGGACACGATCACCAGGCCCTGGAGCGTGTAGGCGGCGGTGACGGCCGCGTCCACGTGGCCGTGATAGAAGACGTCGCTGAAGTAGTACAGAACGAAGCTCTGCAGCCCGACCAGTCCCATCAGGATCAAGAGCCGCGAGGCCATCAGCCACAGAAAATGCGTGTGACGGAGTGGTCGTGAAAAGGTGGTCGCAACCGCCTGCCGCAAGCTCGTGAACTGCGCCCGACTGGCCTCGGCCCGGTCGGGGACCAGCAGCACGGTCGGCACCATCGTGGCCAGGAGGAGGGCGCAGATGCTGAGGATGGCCGCCGTCCGACCGAAGTGGGCCAGGATGTAGCCCGCTCCCACCGAGCCCGCGATCAACCCGATCGCGTTCGAGGCGCCGTAGTAACCGGAGGCGGTGCCGCGCTGCGCCTCCGGGACGACATCTGGAAGTAGGCCTTGATACGGACCCTGCGCTGTATTCGAGGCCGTCTGGAGCAGGAAGTAGAAGATCAAGACCAGCCAGTAGCTACCCGACAGCGCGATCCCGACCAGGAAGATCACATCACCGACGGTCCCGGCGAAGATGAACGGGTGGCGGCGCCCGAAGCGCGTGCGGGTGCGGTCTGAGTACGAGCCGACCAGCGGCTGCCAGACCACCGCCATCAGCGATCCGACCCCCTCCAGAACACCCAGCGCCGGCCCTTTGTGCGCGTTGCCGACCAGGTGAACGACGAGGTCGGGCAGGATCAATCCGCCGAGGCTCGTCCACAGGTAGCCGATCGCGATCCAGTAGATCGACAGGAGGGCGAAGTCGAGATGCGTCAGCCTCGACAGCGACCGGCGCGCGGCCAGCGCCATCAATCCGGTTCGTAGGGAGGGAGCGACTTCTTGACCGGACGGTCTTCTCGATAACCCAGGGCGTACTCGCCCTGGAGGATCGTGTGGATCTCGCGTGTGCCTTCGTAGATGATCGGCGCTCGCGCGTTGCGGAGGAAGCGCTCGACCGGGTACTCGGCCGAATATCCATAAGCTCCGTGGACCTCGATGGCGTCGTGGGCGGCGTTGAAGGCCGCGTCAGTGGCGTACTGCTTGGCCATCGACACATCGCGTGTGTGTCGAATACCTTTGTTCTTCATCCACGCGACCTTGAAATAGAGGAGCCGGCAGATCTCGTAATCGCGTGACATGCGCGCGATCATCTGCTGCACCAGCTGGTAGCGGCCGATCGCCTGGCCGAAGGTCTTGCGTTCGCGAGCGTATTTCACCGATGCATCAAGGCAGGCGCGGACCGTGCCCGCCGCGCCGGCCGCGACCGTGAAGCGCCCATTGTCGAGGCAGCTCATTGCGATCTTGAAACCGTCGCCCTCATCGCCGATCCGGTCTTGCTCGGGCACCTCGACGTCGGCCATGAAGATCGAGCCCACGTCACCCGCCCGGATGCCGAGGCGATCCTTGATCGGTTCGGTTCGCAGCGCCGGCCCACATTTGGCGCGGTCGAGCATGAAGGCGGAGACGCCGCGGCTTCCGGCCTTTGGGTCTGTCTTGGCGAAAACGAGCAGGAAGTCGGCGGTGTCCGCGTCCGAAACCCACACCTTTTCTCCGTTGAGCACGTAACCGGAGCCCGATCGGCGAGCGGTCGCCTGCATCGAAGCCACGTCCGAGCCGGCGTTCGGCTCGGTGAGCCCATAGCAAGCGAGCTTCTGGCCCGAGGCCATCGGCAAGAGCCACCGCTGCTTCTGGTCCTCGTCGGCCCATGTGTACAAACCCATGCCGACCAGGCCGACGTGCACTGAAAGCACGGTGCGGTAGGTGGTGTCGACGTACTCGAGCTCCTCACACACGAGGCCGAGCGAGAGGTAATCCAGGCCGTGGCCGCCGTAGCGCTGCGGGAAGCACACGCCGGGCAGCCCGATCGAGGCCAGCTTGGCGAAGATCTTGGGGTCGTGGTGGCCCTCACGATCGTTGGCCGCGACTGAGGGAGCGAACTCGCGCGCGCAGAAGTCGCGGACCGTGGCCACCAGCTGCTCCTGGTCCGGAGTCAGCGCCAGGTCGAGCACTTCTTCCGGCTACTTGTGTGGGCTAGGCGATGGGCTGACCTTCGGGGTCGGCGACGGGGTCACGTTGGGGAGCGGCTTCAGATCGCCCGGCCCGACGTGGCCGAGGAACGGAAGATGAGATCCGATGGAGAGGATGATCGGCACCGCTCTCGAGCCATGGAGCTGCGGCTGGAGGAAATCGACAAAGATCTGCTGCAGCTGGTGGATGCCGGCGACCGAAGCGATGCTTGCGCCCGCTGGTTTGGCGGCAGCCGTCTTGAGCGCCTGGAGATCCGACTTGGAGACCATCGCCGATGTGATCGGGTTGGACAGGATGAAGTTTTCCAGCTGATTGACCTGGTTCAAGGTCAGGGTCGCGCTTTTCAGCGTCGGCTCGAAAGCATTGTCGAGCACGACAAGAGCCGACACGGCGAGGTAGATGACGACGACCGTGACGCCGACATGGACGAATACGCCGAGCAGGCCATCGATGCCTCGAATCGCCTCGAGACGATGGAACGCCCCACCGATCGCGCCTCCGATCGCGCCCAGGATGACCGCGAGGATGAGGGCCACAAACACGCTCAGCACCGGGTTTAGGTGCAAGAGCTTTTGCATCTCGCTCGTGTACTGGTCGTGGAATCGAAAGATCAGAAGGAGCGTGGCGAAGAAGAAGATCTCCGCCATCAGAGGTTGGATCACGCCACGCTGGTATCCGAGGAACAGCGCCACAAGGAGCGCGAGAGCGATGACGGCATCGATGATCATGCGGTCCTCGCCTTCGATCGAACCAGCTCGCGGCGAGCCTCGATGACAAGGAAGCCGCCGAACATGGCGATGATGCCGGCCGCTTCACTGAGCGGCTGCGCGACGTAAACGCCCCTCGACTGCGCATAGCTGTGGCCACCGGCGACGATGAACGCGCCGGCAGCGAGTATGGCCAGGCCGAGCACCCGGTTCCGAGGCGCGCCTGCTCGCGCCGACTTCCATGCCGACCAGGCCGCGCCTCCGACGAGCAGCAGCGAGCCGCCGACATTCGTGATCAGCGGCAGCAGGGCCGAAACGTCGATCGCGCCTCGGGGCGGGACCTGCGCCTTGAGCAAAGTCGGGTTCGTATGCGATAGGAGCACTGCCACAACACATATCAACGAGATAACCGTCATGACAATTACGGCTGCCCGCCCAGCCCGTGGCGGCACGAGCAGCAAGAGTGAGCCGGTCCCGAGCCAGCCGACGTTCAGCAACCCCCCAAAGAGGTAATAGCCCTTGTAGGTCGCGTCCGACCAGCCCCCAAGCTGTCCGACGGTCTCGAAGGCGGCCGCCACCCCGAACATGGCGAGGGCCAGCGCCCAGATCGCCTGGTAGGGCTTGCGGCGGGTGATGTACTGCCTCCCGACGACCACCGCGAAGGCGGCGCCGACCAGGGCTGCAATCAGCGGGATCAAGAACACCGCGGCCAATGATAGAGGCCAGGCTGGGAGACTCGGCGAGGGATTCGGCGATCCAGGTGGCCGATATCCTAGGCGCGGCCGAGCACCGGAACGCGCGCATCCGTCATGCGTAAGTGAGGAGCGGAGGCCGCAACAACGGAGATCGGCCGCATGGGCGCCGAAGACCCGTCGAGGATTCCCGGCCTGGTCTCTCAGGCCAGGCTGCTTGCGGCATCCTCCGTGCGGGCGATACCGCCTGGCTTCGGTTAGACTCGGTGCACTCTTGGCCCGAACGATCGCCGTCGCCATGCAAAAGGGTGGTGTTGGCAAGACCACCACTGCTGTCAACCTCGGCGCCGCACTGGCGGA
>DASWGF010000068.1:0-12364 GCA_036393875.1 Candidatus Dormiibacterota bacterium | reverse complement strand
ATCTTCGCCAGCCGCATGCTGGCCGGAAGGCCGGTGACCATCGACGGCGATGGAGAGCAGGCGCGCGACATGCTGCACGTTGCGGACGTGGCGGTCGCCAACATCGCCGCGCTGGATCGCGGCGCGGGCGGCACCTACCACATCAGCACCGGCATCCCCGTGACGATCAACGAGCTTTTCCGGAAGCTCGCTCTTTTGACCGAGTACAAGCTCGAGCCCAACTTCGGCCCGCGGCGAAAGGGCGACGTCTTCCGCATCGCCCTCGACAACACCAGGGCGCGCAACGAACTTGGCTGGGAGCCGAAGGTCGACCTCGAGGAGGGCCTCAGCTTGACGGTGGACTATTTCCGGTCGCAGGTGCTGAGCCCCCATTAGTTGACGGACGCGTTCGTCTTTCTTCACATGTTCGGCGCCCGGGCGCTCGTGGCGTTCGCGGTGCTGCTCGGCATCTGGGGCGCTTACGGCTACTTCCGAAGCGCCCAGGTCAGCGGAGGATTCCGGTCGAGCTTCCTGATCATGGCCGGCCTCACCGCTGTGCAGGGCTTGTTTGGACTCGCCCTCTTCGTGACGGGACACGCGCCCGGCCGGCTGCTTCACGTCGTCTACGGGATCTTCGCGGTGCTGTTTCTGCCTGGCGCTTACCTGTGGGCGCATGGCGGTTCGAAGCGCCGCGAAGCGATCATCCTGGCCGCCGCGGCCTGGATCGTCGCGATCGCCTATCTTCGCGGCATCTCCACCGGCTGATACGGTCGCGAAATACGACTCGTGCACGATCTACGTTCGATGGTCGGGCGATGATTCCTCCCTGGCGGAGTCAGTCGCAAGTGCACTCAACGGGAAGACCGCGCCCTTCAAACTAGCATCGCCCCGACGCACCCTCATTCCACGTCGTTGACGCCAGACGCTTTCAATCCAGGCTGATGTAGGGCGCGGTTGGCGTCAGAAGTGCGGAATTCCCCTCAGTGGGTGCGGAAGAGGACGCCTACGCCGTAGGTGATCGCGGCCACGACCGACCCCACGGCCAGCATCTCGAGGCCCGAGCGCACTCCGCCCTTCCCCGTGAAGAAAGACCTGGCGGAGCCGATCAGGAAGAGAAAGGCGCCCGAGAAGATGGCCGCGATCGCGAGCGAACCGAGGCCTGACAGCGACGAACCCGTGAGCAAGCGTCCGATGAGATAGCCGATGACGGGGATCGCCCCTCCCACGAGAGTCGAGATCCCGGCCACGAGCCCCTCGCGCGCAGGGTTCTCGAACTGCGAAGCATCCAGGCCCAGCTCCTCGCGCGCCTGCGTCTCGAGCCATACCTTCTTGTCCTTGGTGATGCGATCGACGATTGTCTTCGCCTCTTCAGCGGTGAGACCCTTGGAGCGGTAGATGTCGACCAGCTCCGCCTTCTCGAGCTCGGGCATCGCCTCGATCTCAGCCGCCTCGCGCGCCAGCTGGCTCTCGAACACCTCGCGCTGCGACTTGGTCGCGAGGTACGCGCCGCCGGCCATCGACACGCCTGACGCGACCATTGCCGACAGGCCGCCGATGAGCACGACGCGCGGATCGATGCTGGCGCCGCCCACCCCGGCGAGCACGCCCAGCGTTGCGGTGAGCCCGTCGTTGACCCCATAGATCACGTTCCTGATGCTTTCCGCGCCGCCGCCATGCCACTCCTCATCGGCGACCACCGGCGACCTCGAGTCTTCGTCTCGCTCGGCAACGTCGTCCGGCGACTGGTGATCGAGCTCCTCGGGCAACACGCGCCGCAGCACGCCCTGGGCCTGCTGGTTGGAGACCGTCGACACCTGGCTCAGGTAGGAACGCAGCACCTGGCCCTCGGCGACGCCGGCCAGGGCGAGCGCCGGCCCAATGCCCACCACCCGGGCAAACGTCGCCAGCACGCGGGCGGTACCGAGGGGCCTCCTCTCCGATACCTTCAGGCCGCATGAGGCGAGGAGCTCCGCCCAGGCCTGCGCGTGATGCCTCTCGGTCTCCGCCAGTGCCTTCAGGCGGTTGCGCGCGCGGGGAGTCGCGGCGACTTGAGCCAGCGCGTCGTAAATGTTGGCCATCCGGGCCTCGCCCGCCCAGTTTGCTCGCAGCGATTTGACGTCGGAGTCGGAGAGCGCCGGGAGGGTGGAGGGCGCGGCCACCTGCCTATCCTAGGCATGGATGCCCACCGCACTTGATCTAACGTAGGTGCCCGCCATGAAATCGAGCGCATCCCCGCGTCGAATCCTGATCACCGGAGGCGCGGGATTCCTCGGCGTCAACGCAGCGGTGCACCTCATCGAGCGCGGCTGGCACGCGACCATCCTCGACAACCTGAGCCGTGCAGGCACTGAACGAAACCTCAAGTGGCTCGTCACGCAGCATCCCGCGCGCACCACTTTCATCAAAGAGGACGTGAGAGACGCCAGCGTCCTGACCGAACACGTCAAGAACCAGGACGCGATCCTGCACCTGGCCGCCCAGGTGGCGGTGACCACATCCCTGCTCGACCCCGAAACCGACTTCGAAATCAACGCCCGCGGCTCGCTGAACCTTCTCGAGGCGGCCCGCAAGCACAACCCCGAGGCGCCCTTCGTCTTCGCGTCGACCAACAAGGTGTACGGGAAGCTCGACCACAACAGCGGTCCGTGCAAGGAGACGACGCCGCTCGACTTCCACAGCCCCTACGGCTGCAGCAAGGGCACCGCCGACCAGTACGTCCGGGACTACGCGCGCTGCTTCCACATGAACACGGTGGTCCTCCGCCAGAGCTGCATCTATGGCGCCCACCAGTACGGCACCGAAGATCAGGGCTGGGTCGCGCACTTCGTGCATTCGATCCTCGGCGACCGCCCGCTGACCATCTACGGCGACGGCACCCAGGTTCGAGACCTGCTGGATGCGAGGGACCTCAGCGCGCTCTACGAGACCGTGATCGAGAAGATCGACAAGACGCGTGGCGAGGTCTACAACGTGGGCGGCGGGGTTCCGAACCAGCGCTCCCTGCTCGAGGTCATCGACCAGATCGGTGAGCTCGTCAAGAAGAAGCCGGCCTACACCTTCTCCGACTGGCGCGAGGGCGACCAGACGTACTACGTAAGCGACATCTCCAAAGCGAAAAAGGACCTCGGCTGGGAGCCGCGCATCCAGTTCGATCGCGGCCTCGAGGACCTCACGGCCTGGGCCGCCTCGCTGGACTAGCTCTTCGGCTGGGCATCGGCGCGGGTGCACGTGAAGTGGCCACATCCGCCCGGCAACGCACGAAGCAGACGAGCCTCGCCCCACGCGACGCACGCCACCGTCATGGTGCCCGCGCGCATGGACGCGCCCAAGATTCCAGGACGCGCGGCGGCCATGTCCTCGACCGAGCCGCCGACGGGTCCGCGCCAGTCCAGCCAGCTGAAATAAAGGATGTCGAGCACCTGCAAGAGGACGTGATAGCTCCAGCGCGTGGCCGTCACCGGCAGCCCGCAAAAAGCTGCCAGGCCGGAGAACCGGTCTGCAGAAAAGATCTGGATGTGGCCGCCGTGGCGAACCTTCGCGGTCCAGCGGGTGCCACACCCAATCAACCGATACAGGGTCCAACGCTGCCCCTCGAGCGGCAGGACGATGTGGAATCCCCCGCCGGGCCGAACCACGCGCGCGATCTCGCGCAGCATCCGCTCTGGGTTCTCGACATGCTCGAGCACGTCGAAGACCCACACGAAGTCGAACTCGCCGTCGGCAAAGGGCAGCTTCTCAGCCTGCGCCGGTAGGAAGTCGACGCCTTCAGGCGATGCCTCGGCCACCGCCAGGGCAGAGCTGCTCACGTCGCACCCAACCACATGCAGGTCGGGCCGTTCGCGCTTGACCGCCTTCGCCACCGACCCCGCACCGCACCCGACGTCGAGGACCTTGCCTCGAACCGGCGCCAGGTCCGCAAGCAGGTAGCGCAGCTTGAGGCCGTTCATGAATCTCGGACGCGGCCGCAGTGGGGCGGAGCCCCAGCGCTTGGCCTCGTAATCGAACGGCGCCAACGGCTTCACTGCCTGGTGCTCAGGCAACCGCATCGCGGGCCGCCCGCGCACAATCGGCCGCGCTGGGTGCCGGAATCTGCACAGCGATGATCACAAATCCATCAGCCAATTGGCCGCCGGTCTGGCTGAACCACTGTGGGTGGTCGCTCATAAAAGCGAGGTAGTCCGGCACCGAAGCATTGAATGCGCTGGCTGGTGGCACGATCAATAGGCGGATATCCGTCTTGGACAACCAGCACTGCAACAACATTCCGGCGACCTGCTTGTGGTCGGTGTAGTGATAGCCGGCTGGTAAGTAGTAGAACGGGTCGTAGAACTCGCTGGTCAGCCGATCGCCAGGCACTCCGCCGTAATGCGCCATGGTATAGAGCAGGGTTGGCGAGTTACCCGGAACCCCGATCACACCGCCCTTGAACTCCGCGCGGTTGTAAACGTCGCCGACGGCCCGACCGAGCCGGACCTGATCCTGGTACGAAGCCTCGGTCGCGGAATAGGCACCCTGAATCGGGCTCCAGTACGCCTGGATCGCCACCACCACCACGGTGGCAACAACCCACCCCGTCCACCGCAAGTGCGGCGCCCACATCGGAAGCAGCTTGAACAGGAACACCGCACCCAGGATGGCGGCGAAATCGAGCGGAAATTCGAAGCGCCGCTCCATCCATTCGGACGTGTGGTGCAGGTAGTGGGTGAAGCCGATGGTCCCGGCCTGGAATACCCAGTAGCCGAAGCCGTAAGTCAGGAGCAGGTAGCCGGCGGGGCGTTTCCAGAGCGACCACGCCAAGCCGGCGGCCGCTATGACGACCAACGCGTCAATCGGGATCCGCAGCAGTTGCTGGTCGGCGGTCAATGCCGGGGTGGGGTCATGGGACCCGAGCGCGACGAATTGGAAGTTCCAGTACAGCGGATAGATCGCACTCCCGGTCTGGTCGAGCAGGAATTTGAGATACAGGCCAATCACCAGTACCCAGCCTGCCAGCAGAGGCAACGAGTGCGCTGTCGAGCGCCTTCCCAGAACCCAAGCCACCACGAGACCGGCTCCGAAGAGCCAGGCCTCGACCCTTGCCATCGCCGCCAAAGCCCAGGCGACCCCGGCCCAGAAGCCTCGCTTCGGAGTCAACCAGATGCCGAGCAGAACGAGGGCGATCGCGATTGGCTCGACCATTCCGGCGTCGTCGTTGAACACGCTTGCCGGCGAGAGAGCCGCAAAGGCACCTGCCGCGATCGCCACGGGCATCCCCCAATACCTGTGGCAAAGCACGAAGATCAGCACCACAGCCAGCGAGCCGAAGGCCAGACTGAGGAGCCGCGCCACAACGATGTCAACCGAACCGGTGGCGAAGAACAGCAGGTTCATCAGAAGCGGATGGAGCGGCCCCCAGACGTACTCATATCCCCGCATGTCCCAAAGGCGGGGTCCGTGCGAGAGACCGATCTCTTTGGTCAAATAGGCAATCTGCCAATGGTGGTAGGCATCGGTGAACCCCTGGCCGGCGTTCTCAGGGTCGGAGAACGCGAAGAGGTAGACGAGTCGCGGAACAACAGCGCCGGCTGCGACCAAGATGACCCATCGGAGACCCATCGACGGTGGCTCGGGTTCCCTCGACCGTTCGGCGGACGGGTCGGCTCGGTCGATGCGGCGATCTTCCTCCTCCTCGTCGACCAGGATCCTCGGCATGAGCCTCAAGCAGTCGCGGCCTCGGCTGCCACCTGTTCGTGCGAGCGGGCCACCTCGAGGATCGAGCGCTCCAGCTTGTCCAGGTGTCGCTCCCAATCGAAGCGCCGGGCCCACTCGAAGGCGCGCTCGCCGGTGGTCTGGTTGGTCGCCGGGTCGTCAAGCATGGACGCGATCCCGCCGGCGTAGTCGTCCACCTCGAGGGGCTCAGCGAGATGACCCGTGCCGGGACCCACCGTCACCGTGGGGCCGGCCTGGTTCCACGCCACGACCGGGACGCCCTTGGCCATCGATTCGATGACGCCCATGCCGAAGTCCTCCTCGGGCGCCGGGTACACGTACACCGCCGCGCCCTCGTACAGCTTCTCGAGCTCTCCTTCGGTGATGGCACCGAGAAACAAAACGCAGTCGGTCAACTCGAGCTCCCCGACCAGCGCCTTCAGAGTCGCGGTGTGCGAGGTCGACGGTCCCGGGATCACAAGTTGGACTTTGGGATTCCGCTTGCGCACCTCTTGCATCGCGCGAATGGCAAGGTCGAAGCGCTTCTGCGGATAGTGCCGGTTGGTCAGCAGCACGTATGGACGCCGGATCGGGTAGCCGTTGATCGTGAGCCCGCCAGAGAATCGAGCTTTGATCGGGAGCGGGAAACCCGACGACGCCACATGGCATCCGGCCGGGCAATCGACCGCCTCGCGCTTGTAGACGCCGCGGATGATGTCGCCGATGTAGTCGCCGTTGACCAGGAGTTGGTCCGCTTCCTGCACCGAACGGCGGTCTGCCCACGCGACGAATTTGGTCGCGCGCAAGACGACCGCCGCGAGCAATCGATAGTCCGCGTTGGAGACCCAGCCCGTCTCGCGGTCGATGCTGCGGGGATAGACCAGGCGATTGGGCTGATTGAGATAGACGACGTACGGCACGTCGATCAGGCGCGCCGCCCACCAGGCGATCCAAGCGCTCGGCTGGTTGCAGCCGACGATCACGTCGACGCCGCGGAAACGCCATGCGTACAGCGGCATCAGCAGCGACGCGGCGGCCATCTGCACCGCCTCACGAAACGGAAACCAGCGCGGCAGCTGCGGAAGAAACGTGCGCACGCGCACCTCGCCGATCAAATCGGGGTAGCACCGCGAGGCGTCGACGGTGGGCGCGTAGCACTCCACCGCAAACCCACGCCTTCGTAGGCCGAGCACCTCTTCGATGACGATGCGCTCGCCGCCGCCCGAGTAGGTGAATCCGCAGTGGAACACCGCGACCCGCCGGGGCCCGGCTGTGCGCGCGCGACGCCGCCCACCAACCAGGAGGAAGCCCAGGAACCCAAGCGCCAGGGCGTAGCCCGCAGTGATCGCGTGGTACAGGACGATCGCGCCCGCCGCCACCGCACTGCCCAGGCCCAGCCCTCCACCGAGCACGAGCGAGCCCGCGACCTCGAGGCTGCCCACGTACCCAGGACCGGCGGGGACCGCGAACGCGAGCAGCAATGCGGGGTAGGCGGCCATGGCTTTCAGCGTCGGCACCGAGATGCCGACGGCTGGGAACAGGAGGCTGAAGTTGAATGCGTCGATGAGCAGGGCGATCGCGGTCAGTCCCGCGAGCCGCCCGGCGAGGGCAGGCGTCCACAGGCCCTTGGCCCCGGCTCGGAATGCGAAAGCCTGGCCGGCCAGACCGGCGGCCAGGCGCTCTGGCAGCAGCCTCCGGGCCAAGGGCGAGCGAGCTATGCGAGGGCCCAGCAGTGCCGTGCCCACCACGGCTGACAGCAAAGCGACCGCTAGCGCGGCGGCGCCCAGGAGCCCGCGCGGTGCGGTCACGGCGCCAGTCGCCGCCAGCACCTCCAGTGCGGCGAGAACGACCGCGACTCCCGCGAGGTCACAGACCTTGTCGATGACGACCGTGGCCAGCGCCGACCCGGGCGGTACCCGATGCCGCCGCCACAGCCACCAGCCCCGCATGGCATCACCGGACCGGATCGGAATCACATAGTTCAGCAAGCTCGCCGCGGCATTCATTGCGAACGCGCGCACCATGCCCACCGGCGCCAGAGGGCGCAGAAGCACCAGCCAGCGGCGCGCCCTGATGAGGCTCGTGACCACGAACAGCGCGAGCATCAGGATCACGGCGGCCCAGCTGTGCACCGTGGCGTGGCTGAGCACCTCGCCCAGCGAAACCGTGCGCAGCCACAGGACCACCAGGACAATCGCAAACGCCGTTTGCAGGAGGCCCCGAAGCATCCCTCCCCACTCCGTGGGGAGGTGGCGCGCAGCGCCGGTGGGGAGATTCGGGCTGGTCACGCGGGGGTTGACTCCTCAGCATCAGATGCGGGAGTGATGAGAATCCAGCGTTGCACCACAGTCCAGAAGACGAACAGCCACCCGATCACGAGGACCGTGCCGCCGTAGTCGTGAAAGATCAGGGCGGGCACGTGCCCCCAGGTCGCCTCGAGCGCTGCCACCATGGCGACGCGCGCGAGATTCAGAAGCATCGTCCCGCAGACCCCGATGACGATCACCTGCAGCCTCGATCCGAGCGCCTGCCGCCCCCGCAGGCCCGAGAAAAAGCTCATGCCGAGCAGCAGCAGACTCTGCCAGCCGATGCAGTTCCAGGAGATGAACAGTGTGTGCATCGCTCCGCCCGCGTCCCAGACCACGATGTGACTGCCCGAAGCGGCCGCGCGAACGCCGATGAGCCCGAGCAGGCTGACGACCATGCGCGCCTCCACGGGAACGATCGACTGCAGCGGGTTGTTGGCGCCGAGCTGCAGCGCCCAGGAGGTGAGGAAGTCGTCGAAGGTCGTAACCAGGGGTAGCAGCATCAGGAGCGCGCAGCCCATCGCCAGCAGCGTCATGTTGAGGGCGTCCCGATCTGTTCGCCTCATTTCCAGGACCTCAGGAATGACAGCACGCGCCGTCGCTGGGTGAGAAGGGGGATCGCGAAGGCCAGGCCGAGCCACCCGATCAAGGATTCAGGAACGACGCTTGTGGGCGGAGTCAGTCGAGTGTCCGCAAGGCCGGCGACCCCGTCATACGTCATGAATGGCCTGCCGCCGGTGGTGTGTACGAGCACCACCTGAAGGCACAGCGAACCACCGGCCGGGATGACGAGCGGCAGCTGGCCGGCGCTCGTGCTGACAGTGAACGGGCTGGTGGTGTTTGCTCCCGAAGAGCCGTAGGTGGTGGTCCAGGTGCTGGGCGCGTTGGGGATGGTCGCGAGAAACCCCACACAGCTCGCCGTCGGTGAGACGCCGGCGCTCACGGTCACTGTGTCGTTGGTATTGCCGCTCCCCCCGGTCCAGTACATCGTGAAGTCCCAAACGCCCAGAGCCACGGTTTGCAGCGGCAGGTTACTGAATGACCAGACGGTCGTAACCCCGCCTGCGGTCGACTGGATGGCACAGGGCGTGGCCTGGGTGCCGACGCTCTGGTCCATGGTCGGGGTGGTGCACGCGGCCCCTCCATGCAGATAGAGCGGGTTGCCCGCCGCCTGCACGACCGGCACCCGTGTGCCGCCCCACGCAAGCGCGCCGAACGCCAGCAGAAGCGAGCCGGCCACGATCCAACCGATCCATCGGGACGGAATTCGCGCCTGGCCTCCCCACCACGTGGGGAGGTGGCGCTTTGCGCCGGAGGGGAGACTCGCGTAATTCCTGCCCGTCATCGAAGAACCTGCGTAGCCGCTGCTAGGTCCGAGCAGCCATCGCCGCAGCAGGTGCAGCCGGCGCAGGTGCTTGACCTCGTCGGTGATGATCCCGGTTTTCGGCGTCCGGAACCACGGCCCTTCTTCTTTCTCCAGCAGCCCTTTCATCGCGGCCCAGCCCTGGAACGGAACCAACGCAAAAGAAAGGACGAGAGCGCCGAGCACACCCTGCAGGTCGCGCTTCGGAGCGTCCTCCAGTGTCAGCCCGCCGAGATTCATGAGCGGCAGCGCGAAGATGTTCGAAAAGATGAGTGACCAGCCGAGCGCCGCGGTCCATCCCGGGATGTGCGCGTGGAACACGATTTCAGCGAGGAGCCAGCTGAGGGTCCCCACCGCGAAGAGTGCTGCCTGGAGATAGTAGGCGGCGTCGTAGAGGAACTCCAGCTTCTCCAGTGGGCGGACAGAAGGGGACAGCATGATCGGCAGAAACCACCTCCGGACGTTGAAGGTGTGCCCTTCCGCCCAGCGCATCCGCTGGCGCGCGAGCCGCGCAAACGTGCTGACGCATTCGGCCGGGGTCTCGGCCCACGGCGTGTACGCGACTTTGTAGCCCCGCGCGTACAGCTTGAGCGTGAGCTCCCAGTCCTCGGTCAGGCTGGTTCCCCAGCCGACCTCGCGCAGTATGTCCGCGCGGATCATGTATGCGGTGCCCGCGATCATCTTCAGCGAGCCCACCGCATCCTGGAACGGCCGCTCGACCATATAGCTGCCGGCGTACTCGGCGCGCACCGCCTCCGTCAGCCAGCTCTCGGACTTGTTGAGGACGTGCCACTGATAGCTCTGGACCGCGGCTACATCCTCGCGCCGCTTCACCTCTTTGTCTCCGTTGGTCTGATAGAAGTAAGGAAGGAAGCGTTCGATCGAGTCCGGGAACGGCATCGAGTCCGCATCGAAGATCACGACGTATTCGGTGCGCGGATCCATGACCTTGAGGGCCTCCCGGAGCGCTCCACCCTTGAATCCCAGCCGGCTGGTGCGGTGGCCGATCTTGAAACGGGGCCGGCCCTGCCAACGCTGCAAGATCTGCACCGATTCATCGGTCGAGTCGTCGACGACCACCACCTCGTACTCGGGGTAGTCGAGCTGTTCGAGGCACGTGAGCAGGCGCTCGATGACGCGCTTCTCGTTGTAGGCCGCCACGTGGATCGACACGAACGGGTGGTATCCAAGGTCGATGTGGAATCCGTTGCCATTCCCATTCCCATTCCCGTTACGGCTGATCCGGCTTAGGCCGGCTGCGTGCCGGTCGCCATCCGGGTGGGAATGCCCGTTGCCATTGCCGTTGCGGCCGCCCAACACGAGAGTCGTGAGCAACACGATCGCAGTGCCCAGGTAGTACTTGATCGCGTAGGTGAAGAAGATGGCGCCGAGGAAGAGGCCTGTGAACGCGAACGCGTACGCCAGAACGTCTGCCCCGGAGAGGGCTTGCGACCGCGTGACCAGGTCGAAGAAGCCGTGCACCAGGAGCGCGATGGGGATGATCGAGATGACGATCGCCAGCGCCACGATCGCGTTGAGGAGAATCGACCAGAGCAGCTGACCGCGCTCCGGCCGTGGGTGATGCGCCGGCGAAGAATCCCCTGCCATTAACCCGTGGGTCCCCCATTGGCAGCTTCGCGCCGCGCCTCGGCGATGTCGTAGCTCGTAAAACGCCGGTGACCGCCGGGCGTGACCACCGCGGGACGCACGCTGCCGTTGCGCACGGCTCGGTTCAGCGTCTGCTGGCTCACACCCAGAAGTCGCGCCGCCTCGCTCGAGCTGATGAGCTTGCCAGCTGCTGGGCCGCCACCCACGCCCTCGACGGCCTGAGGCAGGAAGCGGCGGTGGCCGCCGGGCGTGACGAGCGCAGGCTTGAGCAGTCCCCTCGCGACGGCGCGTAGAACACTCGCTCGGCTGATGCCAAGGCGTTGTGCCAAATCGTTCGAACTGAGCAAAGTGTGCAAGTCGTGTGCTGAAGCAACGCATCATAAGCATTTGGCGGTCGGTTACAGCCAAAACTCGTCCCTTGGTAAATCCAGAGTGACGCAGTCGGTTTGTCGTCGAAATCTTGCATTGACGGATTGATTCACGATGGGTTCTCTGGCAAACTCTTGTGCCGAGGCGTTCCGGTCAGGAGGACCTTCAGAAAGGATGGAGGCCGGGGCTCAACCTCAATGCTTCGAACCTCACCCCCCGCAGCCAAGCTCGGAGCCGGTGTCGAGAAATCGCCCGGCCCGAGCCTTTTTTAGGCCCCCTCGCCCCTTTAGGCAGAGGGGTGCGCCGGGAGCTTTGCCAGGCCCGGAGCCTAAAGGGGGGAGTTCCCCCCTTTTTGATTAAGAGGGGCTCGGGTGCCGTGGCGGTGCTTTTGGGCCCACTCTGCGAGCGCTTCGCGCCACGGCCGCAGGGCCTCCGTCCGGGTCGAGCCCAGGCACCCGTTGGCCGGACGCGGCGCCGGCGCCGCGAGCTCGGCGCTGGACACGGCCTCGACCTCACCGGACACGCCGAATTCAGCCAGGGTGGCGCGTGCCAGCTCATCCCAGCTCGAGCAGTCCCCGGCCGTCACGTGGACCACGCCGTCGATATTGGTTGACGCCAGGGCGATGGCGGCCGCCGCAAGGTCGGCCGCGTAGGTCGGGTTGACGGTCTGGTCAGACACCACGCGCAGCCGTTCGCCGGCACTGGCACGTTCGAGGATGCGCTCCGGAAAGCTGAGCCTCCCGCCGTCCCCGCCCCCGCCGAACAGGGCCGCGGTCCGGATGATCAGCGCTTGCGGCATGACCATCGCGGTCAGCTTCTCGCCCTCCAGCTTTGACTTTCCGTACACGCCGAGCGGATCCACCTCATCGGCCTCGACGTAGGGCCTGTCGAGCGCTCCGCCGAAAACGAAGTTGGTCGAGAAGTGGATCAGACGGACCCCGTTTTGGGCGCAGGCGAGCGCGACGTTGAACGCCCCCTGCGCGTTGACCTGATACGCGGCCTCCTGCTCGGCCTCGGCTCGATCGACTGCGTTGTACGCGGCGCAGTTGAA
>DASWGF010000067.1:0-11932 GCA_036393875.1 Candidatus Dormiibacterota bacterium | reverse complement strand
GCTGGTCACAGGCGTGGTTCTCATTGTGGTTGCGTTCGCGGCCGCGACCCGCGTCGCCGACACTCGCGAGGGCCTCATCTACGAGGTGGTCACTCTCCTCGCCGGCCTGGCCGGCGTCGGTCTATTGCTCTATGGGCTGGTCGCGACGTTCAGCCACTCACGACCCAAGACGCTTGCGCCGCCAGTCCCCACTCCACCGCCTGAGCGGGTTCACAACGCCGGCGAGTTGCTCGTCGGTGCGTCCGGCCTCGTGCTGGCGGCGATTCTGCTCGCCGGGATCGCCATCACGGCGGGCGGTTTGTGGGTCCTGCTGGGTTCGATCCTGCTCCTGCCGATGATCGCGGGCTGCATCTACCTCTGTTTCACATTCGCTCGCGCGCCGCGTCGCGACTGGAAGGTTGACATTCAGAAGCTGATGAGCGATCGCTGATCGCAACCGGTGTCACCAGGCCCTGATTCAGGTCAGGGCCGCCTCTCGAGGTTGCGAATCATGATCGCGATGCCAAGCGTGATCAAGGCGGCGGGCCATACGACCGACCAGTTGATGATCCCGATGTTGTTGCCCAGGACACCGAGACCGACCATCACGAGGATCACCCCGAACAACAGAGTCGGGTCTCGCCAGCCGGCGTGGGTCGCCGCGGGTCCGCCTGGCTGCGGCGGCGAATCGGTCGGCGTCGGTGCAGACGCGGGCACACTGCCCGGCGGGGACGCCGGCGGTCGTATTGGGTTTCCGAGCTGTTGCTTGAGCTCACCCCAGATGCGCTGGACGTCGACCATCATCGCGTCGAAGCCCCTCCGTTGACCGCCGCCATCAAGGCGCTCCGGCATCACCAGCCATAGGACTACATAAACGAAGAGTCCGAGACCCTGGAGGAATACCAGAAACAGAAATGCGATGCGCACCCACAGCGCGTCGACGTGAAACTCTTCGGCGAGTCCCGCGCATACACCGCCAAGGATCCGGTTGCTGCTGCGGAAGAACCTCTGGCCGTTCACGTGCTGCATGTTCGCCCCTTCAGGGGCAATTGACAACCGCTCGGGCCCATCACTCGCTCAGAGCCAGGATCTCACCCACGAGGTAGAGGGAGCCGCAAACGAGCACATTGCCGCCCTCGCCGGCAAGCTCCCTGGCACGAGCGAGGGCCGTCTGCGGAGGTAGGACTGCCTCGGCATCGTGACCGAACATCGAAGCCAGCTCGACAGCCGGAACCGAGTGGCCGCCCGCGCTCGTGGCCTCAGTGAACACGGCACGATCAGGCCGGAGAGTTTGCAGCGCGGCCAGGAGTGCCGCGGGATCGCGCTCGCTCAACATCGAAAAGACGGTAACCAGTCGCTCGGACCCGATCAGGCGTCGCAGCGAAATCCCTGATTTGGTCATCGCCGCAGGGTTGTGGCCGCCGTCGAGAATTACTCGCGGTCTCGTGGCGATCACTTGCAGGCGCCCGGGCCAGGTCGTATGCGCCAGGCCATCTCGTACGGCATCGTCACTGACATCGTCGAGCACATGCGCGGTCGCGACCGCTAGGGCGGCGTTGGCGGGCTGGTAGTCGCCCACCAGAGTGATGGCGAGCCGTTGATGCTCGAAGCCGGGACCGGCGACGGTGACGATATGGCCATCCCAGCCCCTGGACGTCGATTCCACCTGGATCTCGCCGCCGAGGCGCCATAGGGTGGCTCCCGCCTTCCGTGCGAAGTCCTCAACGATTGCAAGTGCAGCGCCCTCGCAGCCGGTGACCACGCGGTTACCGGGTTTGATGATCGCGGCTTTCTCTCTGGCGATTTCCTCGATCGTGTTGCCCAGGTATTTTTGATGATCGAGGTCAACGTTGGTGATGACGGCGACGCCGAGGTCGAGGGCGTTGGTGGCGTCGAGCCGCCCACCGAGTCCGACCTCGCAAACGAGGCGATCGACGCGAGGCGCCAGGTAGGCGAGCGCCATCGCGGTGAGCATCTCGAACTCCGTTGCCGGTCCCATTTCATCGGCGATCACGTCCAGCGTGGGCATGAGGTTCTCGAGCGTCTGTGCGAAGTCGCGTTCGGTGATCGGCGTCCCATCGATCTGGATGCGTTCGGTGTAAGACACGAGATGCGGCTTGGGCATGAAGCCGACGACATGGCCTGCCGCTTGCAGGATCGAGGCGAGGCAAGCCCCCGTCGAGCCCTTGCCGTTGGTGCCCGCGATGAGCGCGCCGGCGAGGCCACGATCGGGTTCGCCCATCCGATCGAGAATCGCGCGCGTGCGCTCGGTGCCGAGCTTCATCCCGAAGCGGCCGATCCGGGAGATGTACGCGAGCGCCTCGGGATAGGTCATGCGCTAATTCTCGCGGCCTTCCGAAACCCCTTCGCCCCTCGGGGGCCCTCCCCTCCCCCAGAGCCCAGCCGACCTAGCGTTCGAATTCAACCATGAGGTTGCGCCCGTTCCAACCCTCCCTGTTAAGGGTCTTTGCGGGCCGTTAGGGGCGGCGGCGTATCTCGGCCTCGTAGGTGTTCCGCACCAGCATCGCCCGCGTCATCGGGCCGACCCCGCCTGGATTCGGCGTGAGCCATCCCGCGACCTCTGCCACCCCCGGACCCAGGTCGCCGACCTGAGTGCCATCAACTCGATTCGTGCTCACATCGATAACCGCAGCCCCCGGTTTGACCATGTCCCTGGTGATCAAGTGGGGCTGTCCGGCGGCGGCCACGAGAATGTCCGCATTCCTGGTGTGGCCGCCAAGGTCCTTGGTCCGCGTGTGGCAAACGGTCACGGTGGCATTCCGCCTGAGCAGCAGCAGCGCGGTCGGCTTGCCGACGATGTTGCTTCTGCCGACCACGACAGCATTGGCGCCCTCGATGCGGACCCCGCCGCGATCAAGGAGCTCGACGATTCCGCTAGGCGTACACGGCTCGATTCCGCCGGGTAGGCCTTGAGCGACCAGGCCCGCGTTGAAAGGATGGAACCCGTCGACGTCCTTGATCGGGTCCACCGCGATCACAACCTGAACCAAATCGATGTGATTCGGCAGCGGTTGCTGGACCAGGATTCCGCTGACTGACTCATCTCGATTCAGACTGACGATCAGCTCGAGCAGTTGCTCGGTCGATGCGTCGGTTGGGAGCCGATGATCAACCGAATCGATGCCGACCTGCCGGGCATTCTTTTGCTTGCTCCGGACATAGAGCGCCGAGGCAGGGTTGTCGCCGACGATGACCGTCGCCAGCTTGGGCCGCGGTTTGCCCATCGCGACTCGAGCGCCCACCTTGGTGGCGATGTCATCGAGGATTTGCTGCGCCACAGCCTTGCCGTCGAGCACGCGAGCAGTCACACACTCATTGTCGCGGGTGCCACACAGGCACTGCTTCGAGCGCTCTAGTCCAGCCCCAATTCTTTTCTCGCGGCTGTGGTCACCGCCCGCATGACCGCGCTCAGATCGCGGCCTGACTCGCGTGCGAGCCGGCGGCAGTCATCGTACTCGGGCGCAACATCGATAGCCTTGCCCCCAATCTCTTTGACCTTCGCCCGGGCGACACCGAATTCGGTCTTGACCTCGATCATCCTGCGTTGGGCGATGACACGATCCGCCTCGGTGAGCCGGACGCCGAGTGTGGTGCTGTGGCGAAGGACATGGTCGCTCAGCAGCGCCACCGTGTCGGAGGTCGCCATGACCGCGAGCACATGACCAGGGCGGCCTTTCTTCATCACCGCCGGCAACACGCTCACGTCGAGCGCGCCCAGGGTCATCAAGTCTTCACATAGTGCAGCGATGAGATTGGGTGCCATGTCGTCGATATTGGTTTCGATCATCGTCACGCCCGTCTGGTTCAAGACCTCGTCGCCGATCCAGACGGCCAGCGCGTTGCCCGGGACCTCGCGCGCGCCGATCCCATACCCGATTGATTGCAGGGACATCCCGGGACGGCTGAACTTGGCGGCGACAGCAAGGATCGCGGCCCCGGTGGGGGTGACGAGCTCGCGAGTCTCGTCGGTAGCCTGGAACTTCGCACCGGTGCCTTCGAGTACGCGCACGCTCGCCGGTGCGGGCAGCGGCATCTGGCCGGCTCGGCCGCTGGGCGCGGGCAGCGCCGATGCGTATACCTGCACGACACCAAGGTCGTGGAGGAGCCAGAAGGCGCCCACCAGATCGACCAGGGTGTCGGCGCCGCCGAGCTCGTGCAGGTGGAGCTTCGACTCTGGGCGATCGTGAAGCCTCGCCTCCGCGCGACCCAGGCGCTCGAGCGCGCTCAGGGCCGGACGCTTGACCTCATCAGGGATTTCGGCCGCGGCGATGGCGGCTCGCAAATCAGGCAGAGTCCGCTCGACTCGGTCGCGGGTTTGAACGACGACCCGCTGGCCGCCCGCGTGCCCGCGCTGCTCGTGCCGCACCTCGACGCTGACCTCGTCGCCAAGGCGGAGCGCCTCGATGGTGGCGTCAAGTAGGTTGCGATCGGCACCGGCGTCGATCAACGCACCAAGCGTCATGTCCCCGGAGATGCCCGCGAAGCAATCGAAATACGCGATGGTCACGCGCGCGTCCTACTAATGTGCACGGCAGCGGCCTCGATGGGCGACATGCTGGAGGGCCGTTTGGCAACGCGGACAGTCACGGCCCTGACCTTCGGCAAGGCGAGCACACCTTCGGCGATTCGGGTCGCCAGGGTTTCGATCAGCTTCACGGATTCGCCTTCGATGGTCTGCTTGGCAATTGCACGCATCTGTCTGTAATCGATGGTGTCGGCAAGCCTGTCGGTCCGCCCGGCCTCTGACAGGTCGACTTCCGCCTCGATGTCGACCTTGAATCGTTGGGAGTGCTCGCGCTCGGCGGGCCCAACTCCATGCCGGCCGCTGAACGACATGCCCTGGAGGGCGATCCGGTCCATCCGCCCATTCTCGCGCCCGCGGCGCCATGACCACTTGCCCTCGGCGGCGTGAATAGACTTGGAGGCGTGAATCGAAGGCAGCGCGCTTCCAATTGAGCAACGGCAAAGTCACCGTGCGGCCCGCTACGGAGCAAGACCTGGGCCAGATCAATGACATCTACAACCGGTATGTCGTCGAGACTCACTTCACTTTTGACATCGAGCCGATGACGCTAGAGGCTCGGCGCGACTGGTTTGGTCACTACGACACCACCGGGCGGCATCGAGTCATGGTTGGAGTTTCGGATGCCTCGGTCATCGGCTACGCAGCCAGCAGTCGCTGGCGGCCCAAGCCTGCCTACGAGACGTCCGTCGAGACCAGCATCTACCTCGCTCCAGACGCGGTGGGGCGTGGCACCGGCACGCGACTGTACGAAGAGCTCTTCAAGCAACTTCAGCGGGAGGACGTGCATCGAGCATATGCCGGTATCGCTCTGCCCAACCAGGCCTCGATCGCGCTGCACGAGCGATTGGGGTTCAAGCGGGTCGCCCACTTCACGGAACAGGGGCGCAAGTTCGACCGCTACTGGGACGTAGGCTGGTACGAAAAGCCGCTGGGAGGCTCTTAGCCGCCTCCACCGCCGTTCGTGCCGGTGGTGCCGCCGCCGGCGCCTGGCCGAGCGCCGCCGCCCGCCGGGCCGATCTGAATGGTTTGGGCCAGGATCGAGCCGTCAGCCTGTCGGGTCCCTGTGATCGTCACGGTCTGGTTGTCCTGTAGGTCCCCTGTGGAGCCGAGCACTTGCTTCTGAATGGTGACGGTCGGCCCGAAAGTCACCTTCACCTCGCAGGTGGTGCTGGTCACGGTCATCGATGTTCCGCCGAGGTTGGCGACCGTCCCCCGGGCAACGCTCTGGGCACCAGCCGCCGGCGTCGCGCCGGGCGAGGGACAGGCTGCGCCCAGCGCCCTGCCGCCTGTAAACGGATTCGAGCCGCTTGTGTTGCTCGCGCGCGCGCCGGCCGTCGACGCACTGGCGCTCACGTTGTTCTGGCCGACCTTGTAACCGCCATAGAAACCGCCCAGCACACCGACCAGGACAACCAACGCGATGACGTACGTTTTCATCAATTCGCTCCTCTACTCGTGTCTTAGGGCTTCGATCGGATGCAGGCGCGCGGCGCGATTGGCCGGATAGATGCCGAAGAACAGGCCGATGGCAACGGAAACCCCGAAGGCCAGGAGCACCGATGGGACCGAGACGACCGGCGGTGGAAAGCTCGAGCTCGCAATGGCTGGAATGTGCGGCGCCTCCACCGCGAGGGCAGTTCCGAGGGCGATGCCCAGCGCGCCGCCCAGACCGCTGAGGACCATGGCCTCGATCAAGAACTGCGTGAGCACGTCACGCCACCTGGCGCCGATCGCTTTGCGGATCCCGATCTCGCGTGTCCGCTCGGTGACGGTGACCAGCATGATGTTCATGATTCCGATCCCGCCCACCACCAGGGATATGCCGGCGATGGCTCCGAGGACGAGAGTCAGCGCCGTCGCGATGGAGGTGGCCTGGTTCAGGATGTCCTGCTGGCTCTGCAGCTGGAAATCGGCCTGCGCTGGATCGGAGATCTGGTGGCGCTGCAGCAGGATGGTCGTGAGCTCGGTCTCGGCCTGAGAGACCGTGCTTGGCGACGAGGCCGAGGCGACGATCTGGCTGATGTTCTTGCCACGGCCGCCGCTCAGGTAGGCCCAGACGGCGGTGATCGGTGCGACCACGACATTGTCCTGAGAACCAAGTCCCGACCCGCCCTTGGCCGCAAAGACACCGATGACCCGAAAGCTCTGGCGGTTGATCTTGATCGTCTGGCCGACTGGATCGACGGTACCGAACAGGTTGGTGACGACAGTCGAGCCAAGGACGACGACGCGATGCTGCGATGTGACGTCGTCTTGCGTGAAGAAAGAGCCTTCGGCGATCTGGTAGTCACGCACCTGGGGGAAGTCCACGGTGGTGCCCGTGGTCGGAGCGAAGTAATTCTGGTTCGCGTACGTGATCTGGCCGCCACTCTGCGCAATCGGAATGGCCGCCACGATGTCGGGATCCTGCTGACGGCTGTTGATGGCGTCGACGTCGGCCATGGTCAGGGTCTGGCTCGTACCGAAACCTTGCGAGACGCCGCCCGCGCCCCTGGCGTTCGACGGGTAGACGAAGATGACGTTGGCGCCGAGGGCCTGGATCTGATTGTTGATCTGCACGCTCGCGCCATTGCCAACCGCGACCAGCAGGATCACTGCGGCGACGCCGATGAGGATCCCGAGCATGGTCAGCGAGCTGCGGAGCCGGTTGGCCACCAGGCCGGCGAAGGCGACGCGCAGCGCCTCGAAGATGTTCATGCCGCGCGGCGCTCGTCGGTGACGATCAGGCCATCGCGGAGCTCGACGACCCGTCTGGCAAACGCCGCGATGTCGCGTTCGTGGGTGATCAGGACGATGGTGCGCGCCTGCTCCCGGTTGAGCTCGGCGAGCAGCTTCATGATCTCGACGCTCGACGCGCTGTCGAGGTTGCCCGTCGGCTCGTCCGCGAGCAGGATCGCAGGGTTGGTGACGAGCGCGCGGGCGATGGCGGCCCGCTGCTGCTGGCCGCCGGAAAGCTCGGTGGGCTGGTGGCCGGCGCGGTCGGCGAGCCCAACCGACTCGAGGGCTGCGAGCGCTCGCGGGCGGCGATTCTGCGCGCCGGCGTAGATGAGCGGCATCTCGACGTTGTGCAGCGCTGTCGTTCTGGGGATCAAGTTGAAGCTCTGGAACACGAAGCCGATCTTGCGGTTGCGGATGATCGCGAGCTGGTCGTCACCGAGCCGGGCGACGTCTGTGCCGTCAAGGAAATACCGGCCGGTCGTCGGTACGTCCAGGCACCCGATGATGTTCATGAGGGTGGACTTGCCGGATCCGCTGGCGCCCATGATCGCAACGAACTCCCCGCTCTCGACCAGGAGGTCGACGCCTCGCAGGGCCGGCACCTCGACCCTGCCCATGCGGTAGGTCTTGGAGACCGCCTCCAGCTTGATCATCCGCCGATGCGGACGGGGGTCCCGCCTCCTCCGAAGCGGCTCCCGCCACTCGAGCTCGACACCTTGAGTGTGGGGATGACCACCTGCGCGCCCTCGTTGAGACCGCCGGTGACCTCGGTGAACTGATCGCCGACGACGCCGGTCTGGATCATGGTCTGGACTGCTTTGCCGCTGATATAGGCGTTGACGTAGGCCTGGCCACCGAGCCTCGTGATGGAGAGATTGGGCACGACGATCGCATTCGTCGCCTTGCTCACAGTCACGGTCGCGTTGGTGGTCATGCCTTGCTTGAGCGCCGGGTTGGTCTGATTGAGAGCCACCGTGGCGTAGTAGTTGACGACCCCGCTCTGGACGGTCGCCGCGCTCGCCACCGCGACGACGTGCCCGCTGATCGCCAGGTTCGGAACCGCGTCGAAGGTGACCATCGTGTCCTGGTTGAACGCCAATCTCGAGGCATCCGACTCGGCAAACGGGATCACGACCTCCATCGCGCTGACGTTGCCGATGACCATGAAAGCGCTCGACGCCCCGCTGGTGGGTAATGGAGCCTGTGTCCCGGGAGCCTCCGGGGTGGTGCCGGCACCGGTGAGGGCGGTTTCTCCGACCACGCCGTTGATGCTGTTGACCACGCCTTCCATCGGAGCCACGAGCGTCGTGTTGGCGAAGTTCTGCTGGGCCGTCTGCAAGGCGGCCTGCGCGCTCGCCACCTGCGCCTGGGCGGAAAGGACTTGATTGGGCTTGCTCTCCGTCTGTGTGTTCAGGTTGTCCTGGGCGCCTGTCAACGATGCCGAGGCCTGGTTGATGCTGCGCTGCCCGCTGCTCGCGTCCGCCTGCTGCTTGGCCGTGTCTTGGTTGAGCTTGGCCTGGTCTGTGTTGACCTGAGTCGTATACCCATTGACCGCCACCTGGTCGGTGCTCACCTTGCCTTGAGCGGAGGACACCGCGGTGAAGTCCGCTACGCAAGCGCCTGAATACGGGTAGGCCTGGCTCTTGCACCCGTCCGTATTGAATTGAATGACCGCTGTCTGGAGGGTGGCCTGGTCAGTCGTGAGAGTCTGCTTGGCCGCCTGGTAGAGGGCATTGAACGTCAGCGTTTGCTCGTCGGTGGTCAGCTGGTTCTGATCGGCGGTGACCTGGTTGGCGTCCTGGGTGTTGGTGGCGTTCACCTGCGCGACCGTGTCGTTGTATTGCTGCTGGTCGTTGGCGACGTTGTCTCGAAGCTGGGTGATCTGGCTTGCGGTCAGCGGCGTCTCGGCCGATTGCAGATTCGCCTGGGAGATGGCCAGATTGGCCTGGGCGCTCGCAAGCGCGTTCTGCTCAGGAGTCGGGTCGATTCGGGCCAGGACCTGTCCGGCCGCCACGTGATCGCCAACCCGAACGTCGATCTCGGTCAAGGACCCGCTGACCTTGAAGCTCACATTGGCCTGTTGCATCGGGACCAGGTTGCCCGTCCCCGTGACGCTCGCGGTCACCGTCCGCCGCGCGACCGTGTACAGATTGACCGCGTTGCCGGCGCTCTTGGTGCCGACGAAAACGTCGCGGTAGATCAGTCCGCCGAGCACCAACGCAATCGCCGCCAGGGCAGCGACCACCAGCCTCGTGTTCTTCAGCATGCGTCGCTCACCTCCATTGCTCTTGGCATCACCAGTCGAGGTCGCGGAACGACCACCCCGTTTCGGATCCGAAGCGAGTGACCACCGTGAGCCCGAGACCACCGATCGCGATCGCGGCCAGCGCGACCGCGCCGATATAAGGAATGACCGCAAGGTCGAATACGACCAGCGCGCCGGCGAGCGCGGCCAGCAGTGGGTGGGCCGGGCCAAGGCCGAGCCGCCGCTGCATCAAGCGACCGAACGCGAGCCCGATGCAGGCGATACCGAACAGGGCGGCCGCCAGCACGACTATGAAGACGGCCGGGATGACCGCCAGGAAGATCAGCGTGAAGCGCAGCAGAGCGACCGCCCCCAGTGCCAACAGGAACGTGGCGATCCCGGCGGCGAGCGCGACCTCGGGTCCGTGCCGGCTTTCGAGCCGCTGGACCGCGATCCGAGCTCGGTTGGGAAACAGCAGCAGCACTCCCAGCGCCAGGAGCACCAGACCCGCGCCGTTGCTCAAGAACGCTCGCAGCGCCTGCCACGGACTGAACGTCACATGTCTGCCGAACGGCGCCACGAATGGCACGTGCTCCGGCAGCCGCGTGCGAATGAATCGCTCAGGAGGCCCGCTGTGCGGCGGAATGGAGATGACCTGCGAAGGACCGATCAAGAAGGTCGCGTAGGGTCCGTAGAGGGCGGTGTCCGCGAGCGCCAGCAGCACGCCCAGAATGGCGAGCCCCAGGACAAGAAGCGCCCAGCCCCACCGGCGCCACAGTGGCGGCGGGCCGCCGGTGGCCGGCTGAGATAGTACAGGCGTCTGGGGCGCGTCACCTGGCGACGCGCCTTCGCTTCCCTCCTCTGCGCTCAAGCCCGGCGGCTCTCGCGAAGGTGAGGTGTCGACGTTGGATCGAGGCTGCTGAGCACCGAAAGGTGGTATGCCGCGATGACAGTCAGCGCGATGAATGCGCCCAGGAGTAGTGCGTCGGCAACGGGGACGCTCGGCAGGGGTGCCGAGCCCGCGCCCCAGATGGCCAGTCCCTGGAGGTCGCTCCACGCGCCCGATCCGATGGCGGTCAGGCCTTCAAGGCCGGATAGATACCAGAGGATGAACGCCCCGAGGAGCGCTTCTGGAATCAGCAGGCCCCAGGCGCGGCGCGAGGCCTGCGGCAGCGGCGCGATCGAGGCCATCACGCCCGCAATCAACGATGGTGGCGGTGCGGGTGAGCGGAGGGCCTTCATCCGGAATGGCAGCGAGACCGCCTGCTCATGCTGGCGCCGGCAATCGGCGCACGTCATGAGGTGATCTCGTACGGCCTGCGCGCTCTGTGGATCGCTGAGCGCCAGGTCGCCGTCGACATACGCCTCCAGGAGGACGCGCACTCGCGCGCACGCGAGGGCGGTCATCGGTCGACTTCCTCGGATTCCGCCAATGAGTTGCGAAGCAAAGCGCGAGCACGGTGGAGACGCGACTTGGTCGCCGGAATGGTGAGGTTCAGACTCCGAGCGACCTGTTCGAGCGGGAGGTCCGCGTAATAGTGGAGAAGGATGGGCAGGCGGTAGGCCGGGTCGAGCTGGGCCAGCGCGTCCACGAGCACGGGATCGTGGGCGAGCGCCGGTGATGCCGCGCCCGCGGTCTCCTGGTCACCTGCTTGGTCGGTGGGCAGCGGGACGCGCTTGCGCCGGTAGTTGATCGTGGTGTTGGCGGCCAGCTTCCAGAACCAGGGCTCAAACGGGCGCTCAGCGTCGTAGCGCGCAAGGTTGCGATAGAGCTTGACGAAGATCTCCTGCGTGAGGTCGTAAGCCTCGTCGAGGTCTCTGAGGTGCTGGTAGGCGAAGCCGTAGACCCGACGCTGCAGTCGGCGGACCAGCTCCTCGAAAGCGTCGAGGTCGCCGCTGGTGGTCTGCCGGATGAGCTGACCGGCCGCTACGGCTCGGGCTTCCGGCGTCCCGGTCACGGCGAGCGCCTCCGCCCCTGCGTGGGCATACATCAACGGTAACTACCCCTCGTCGGTGGTGGCGGTTGCGGCCGGCCAGGCGGGCATACCTTGATCGGGCCCTCCCTCTTGATTGGCTCCCTCCCCCGAGCCGGCACACCTTGCCGCCAGGCTAATTCAGCCGAAAATCCCCGCCAACCCTGCCAGTTAAGATCCCCGACTCGGAGTACTTGACTCCGTATATCTGGAGCGCATATAGTCCATATGAAGTATATGGGTGGGCTGGAACTAGAGGTCTCGTCTCCGCTGGCGCTGTCGATTCTCGAGCTGCTCGACGAGCGGCCGATGCATCCCTACGAGATGGCATCGACCATGCGTGTCCGGCACCACGACGAGTTCATCAGACTCAACTTCGGAACCCTGTACCACACCGTCGACGTGCTCGAGCGCAAGGGCTGGATCCTCCCCATCGAGCGCGAAAAGGAAGGCCGCCGGCCCGAGCGGACC